>JAAEZV010000076.1 GCA_018222695.1 Gammaproteobacteria bacterium | reverse complement strand
CCCCCCACCAGGCCAATCACCTGCGCGCCCGCCGACTTGGCGACCTGCATGACTAGCGAGCCCACTGCGCCCGCCGCTGAGTGCACGACCACCCACTGATCGGGTTGTACCTTGGCGGCGCTGTGAACCAACAACCAACTGGTATAGGCACAGGTGGAAAAGCAGGCCGCTAACGGCCAGTCAAATTCATCAGGGACACTCACGAGCGAGTGCGCGGGGGCAATCGCGAATTCCGCATTGCCTCCCCACTGGCCATTGGTGGCTACACGTTGATCGATCAGTGACTCGTCGACGCCCTCACCCACCGCATCGACTAGGCCACAGAATTCAAACCCCGGGGTAAACGGATAGCCAGGGTGATTCCATTTGATGCGGTCTGCTCGTGCATGATTGTCGAGCGGGTTCAGCGCCGCGTACGCCACCTCGATCAGCACTTCACCCGGTCCCGGTTCCGGAATATCGGACTCCACCATTTGCAGTGCTTCTGGTCCACCCGGTTCCGCAACCGTCACCTTGCGCATGCGCATCTCTCCCCCCAAAACGTGGGCTCAGAGTAAATTTGATCGGTTGTTATATCAATAAGGCAAAGCGATTGGGGGGGGCGGTCAAAAAGCCCAATGCGGCGAAATCAGACGGTCTCATTTAGGGGCAACATCTGCCCTTGCGCATTTACGCCTATTGGTATATCAATAGAGCATTAAAATGTTCAACGAAAGTTGGAAATATCGGTTTTCAAGCCAAATTCAGCCATTGATAAACATAATAGAGGCACTCTCATGAAAAGAAGTACTCGATTCACGCTCTCTTCGGCGGTCGCACTCGCAGTCGCCGGCGTAATCCCCAGTACTGTCGCCGTGGCGCAGGAATCAGCGGGACTTGAAGAAGTCGTGGTGACCGCTCGAAAACGAGACGAGTCCCTGCAGGAAATTCCTGTCGCGGTATCGGTATTCGGTGCAGAAGATATTCTGATGACCGACATGCGCGATCTTGAGGACGTGGCCTTGCACACGCCCGGCTTTCAGTTCATGAATCAAGGCAACCAGCAGCCGGGTCGCTACAACACGCAGTTGCAGTTCAGAGGCCTGACGACTGCCCAGTTCTCGCCCAGCTTCGCAACGGGTGCCTTGTTTATTGACGGTGTGTACGTGCTCAATGGCGGCACCTCACTGAGCCTCATGGACCTTGAGCGGGTCGAGGTGATCAAAGGGCCCCAGTCGGCTTACTTTGCGCGAAACACTTTTGGTGGAGCGGTCAATCTGATTACCCGCGACCCCAATGCCGAGGCATTTGGCGGCGAAATCACGGCCAGCATGTCGGATCGCGGTCGCACCGACATCAGCGGCCTGATTGAGGGGCCGATCATCAAGGATGTGCTGGCTTTCAGCGTATCTGGGCGCTTTTACGATAAAGAGGGGCACTACACCGCGACAGACGGTGGCCGAACCGGCGACGAGGAGACCACAACCTTCAACGGTGTGATCAACTGGACGCCAACAGATAACTTCAAGCTGAAGATGCGCTATAGCACCTCCGAAGACGATGATGGTGCACCGAGTCAGGGCTATGTGTCGGGCATCATGAACGACACCTGCACCGGCACCACGGTCAACTCAGCTGAAGGCGTAGCTAACCCGGTGAACTACATTTGCGGCACCGTGCCCTACGGCAACTCGGTGACCGTCGATCCGGGCAGCAACATCATTTCCTCGAATACGATTCTGCCGGTCGATATGTCAGACCTGACCGACCCGACGACCAACATCGACGGCGTCCCGGGCGTGACCTCCATCGGCATGAAGCGTGAAAGTGAGCGTTTCTCCATTGCTGCTGGCTACCAGTTCGATTCGGGCTACAGCATCGACGTGAGCTACGGTAAGAACGAGCAAGAGGTGAACTGGATCCGGGACTTCGACCTGTCTGATCGTCTGGGCTGGTGGTCACGCGACCCGCAGAACATGGATGACGAGAGCTGGGAAATTCGTTTTACCAGCCCGCAGGATCAGCGCCTGAGATGGTTGGTCGGCTACAGCTACTATGAGCAAGAATTCCTCGCATCGGGTAGTGGTGGTGACGCGGCAACCTCCTGCTTTTCGTTTGACTCCTTTGGTTACTCGGACGCCTACCCCAATATCTGTGTGTACAGCTTCTTCGATCCAGCGATCGGTGGATTGGGCATTGGTCGGCCGGGTAACGCGCTGGGCATCTTCAGAAATAACCTGACCAACACCGACCAGGCAGAGGTGTCCGGAGTCTTCGGTTCTATCGACTTTGATATCACCGACAACCTGACCGTTATTCTCGAAGGCCGCTTCGTCGAGGACACCCTGATCAAGGGCAACTCTGTCGCGGGCACCGGCGACACGCGTCTTGAGGAGGAGTTTGACGACTTCCTGCCGCGAGCCATTGTGCGCTGGACACCCTCTGATAACACCACGCTCTACGCGAGCTGGTCCGAGGGTCAGATTGCGGGCGACTTCAACACGTTCTACGCACAGGCTGATGAACGAGAGAAGGCACAGTATGTTGCGCAAGACTCCACGGTCTCAGAGCTACTGGATGCCGAAACATTGGAGGCGATCGAGTTTGGTTGGAAGCAGCGCTTTTGGGATGGTCGCGGTCAAATGAACATCGCGGTCTATATGCAGACCTGGGAGAACATTAAGGGCCGTTCCTCATTCGTGATCAACGAGACATGCCGCGCCGGTGACATCGGCAGCGCGCAATGTCCTGAGGGCACACTAGGTCAGCCCAAAGCCACCTATCCTGCCGATGGTGGAGATGCGATACCGTTCTTCAACTCTAGAAACATCCTGATTCCGGGTGATGCCGATATCTGGGGTGTGGAGTTTGAGGGTAAGGCGGCCATCACGGATCGTACTGAAGTCGGTGTCAACATCAGTTACATCGAGTCCGAGTATGATGACTACACCTTCAACTTCGTCGCACCGATTGCTGGCTTCTCGCAGATGTCTGGTAATCAGACACCGCGCCAGCCCAAGAACACCATGAGCGCCTATGTGTCTCATGACTTCTCACTGTTTAATCAGGGCGGCTACTGGCGTCTGGATTGGTTCCACCAGGGTGAGTCCTATGTGGATGAGTCAAACCTCGCCAAGCTGGATTCCTACAACCTGTTCAACCTGCGCATCGGTCTTGAGTGGGAAAATCTGATGGCGGAGCTCTTCGTCATGAACCTGACCGACGAGGAATCCTGGCAGACCGGCGCTCGGTGGACCGACTTCTCCAGTCCGTCGCAGTTTGCTTTCCTGACTGCCAAGCAGGGCGTAGCAGTTTCACCGCTGGACAAGCGCGAAGTCGGCCTGCGGGTGAACTGGAAGTTCTAAGTTTTAGCGTTGTGGCTTATGGGCCGGGGCAACCCGGCCTTTTTTATGCCTCAAAGAAAAGTCGATCGAGCTTTGATCCGAGAAGAAGCAAAAGATTGACAGTCGGATGATAAGTTGGGCGGGGCAACTAGTTTAGTGGTAACACCGGTACTTGGACATCTTGCCCACGCCAGCATTGAAGGTATTGGTTGGATCCAGCTCACGATAAAACGCTGCGTGATCGGGCTCGGCGCAATACAAATGCCCCACGTTATGCTCAGCGGGGTATTTGGCGCCGATGCCATCGAGTAAAGACATCATTCGCTCCGTTACTGCTTCCCGGTCCACCCCGGCCTTCACCACAAAGTCCCAATGAAATACATGACACATAAAGTGGCCGCCGCGGTAAGGCGCCGCAAATTGATCGAGCAGATCCTCAGGCAAGAACTCATACCAACTCGCATAATTACGCGGCAGCGCCACATCAAACGCCAAGATGCCGTTGGTCTCTTTTGCGTGAATCAGGTTGTAACGCGCCGGGGACCCCCCTGCGACCATGCGATGTAACAACGCGGCATCGCCTTCTTTGGGCGAGCACTCGAAAAACGCCCCGGCATCTCCCTCTCTGGTGACGTCATGGAGCACCTGCCGCATCTCAGCAATGGCCGTGTCTGCACCCACCAGGATAAGATGGTGCTCGTAGCTTCGGCGATACTCGCGCATCCGTTTGGGCAAATGATCCGGCCACCACTGTGACAGTCTCTGCAACAGATGATCGGCGGGGCGATTGGGGAGACCCGGTATCTTCTCGAGCCAGCGATCTAACGCTGCCTTGATGCGAAAGAGCCGCGGCAAAAAATCGGTGCCGAGGTACTTGATGAGCAAGAACGTGTCTTTGCAGTAGCGATCGGCGCCGTCGAACCAACTCTGGTGCATATACTCGCCCATCTCGGGGAGCTCTGCGCACTCAGAGAGAAGGCGCCGGCGAATCTCGTTCAGCTGCTCAGGGTCATTGGTGCCCACATAAAACACCTGCTCCGCCTTAGGCTTGTCGAAGGTATCGACCCGCACTGCAAACACCGCCAGCTTACCCGCACTGCCGCTAGCCTCGTGAAGCCGGCGCTGGTCGGCATTGAATCGGGAGGGCGTCGACTCGTTGATCTCGCGCACGCGCTCAATGTACTCGGGGTCTGAGGCCAGACCACCGTCGAGGGTTGCAGCTTCTATATCAAATCGACCCGCGTCGAGGTTGCCCAGCATTTCCTCAGGGGTCTCACCCAGCTCGATGCCCAGATGATTGACCAGCTCAAGCTCGCCCTGCTCTGTGAGCCGGGCAAAAAGAGCCAGCTCGGTATAGGCAGGGCCCCGCTTCACCAGGCTGCCACCCGAGTTATTACAGATCCCGCCGATGACCGAGGCACCAATACAGGAGGAACCGATCACTGAATGAGGGTTCTTGCCATAGGGGTTTAACATTTCCTCGAGTCGATAAAGCGTGCCCCCTGCAAAGACCAATGCCTGCTGCGCATCGCATAACGTGAGGCAGGTATCGAGTTTAAGGGTGCTGATAATCACGATCTCTCGGTCGTACTCATCGCCATCCGGCGTAGAGCCACCAGTGATGCCCGTGTTAGCGGCCTGGCAGATGACAATGCAATCGGCCGCCACCGCGGCCTTGAGTACTTTCCAGAACGCCAGCAGTGAGGCGGGCTCAAAGACCGCCAATGCGGAGCCCTGACCATAGCGGATGCCCGTGGTGAAGCGTTTGATCTGGTGTTGCTGACGAAGCACCCGCGTGTCGGGGACTTCTGCGGCGAGTTCGTCGATCCAGCGGGTATCCATAGGTGTAGTCAGCCGGCAGTTAAGGCGGCATCAGCGCCGCATTGAGCGTCCCCGGATTGAACCGGGGAATTCAGGTTACTGGATGCCCCAGGCGATACCGCGCCGGAGCAACTCATAGTAAGCGGGGACTTCCCAGCTACCACGCTCGAGCACTGGGTACTCCTCCACTAACGGTTGCATGTCGTAGGTCGAACGACAGTGGCCGAGGGTGAGGTACAGCACCGTGCCCTGTCCATAGGGACGCAAATAGAACACCGCGTGCTCATCGTCACCGCTCTCCCAGTCACCATCCTGAAACGCATCAACGGTGCCCGACCACTTGGTGTGCAGCAGCATCTCGTTTTCGCCGTGGTACTCCGATAAATAGAGCTCGTCGGTGGTATCGAAAGGCTCGATACCCTCTACCAGAGGGTGGTCTGGCTTGGTTATTTCGACCCGGTACGGCTCAATGGGCGGATGCGCCAAAAACTGACTACCCAGCACCTCCATAAAATCCTTGTGATCACGCGGTGCACGTAATAACGGTGGATCGTGGCTCAACCATTCGAGAACGGAGTTTGTCGCATGAAGCGCAAACCACTTGCCGCCATTCTCAATGTAAGATTTCAGCCGCGCCTGCCCCGCCATATCCGGCACTTCATCGCAGGTATAGGTCACGAGTAGGTCTGCCTCGCACATGGCCTCTACGTCGCTGTAGTCGTTGGCCACCTTGACCCTGACCACATCGTGCTCCGCGAGCAGTTTCAGCAGTTCGAGTCGTGCAAAGTCGAAATCGTGGTACTTGCCTCCACACACCAGATACACGTCTTTTCTTTTGCCTGCCATCAGTCGTCCTCTCTTATTCTGTCGGCTCAGTGGCGTCGCATTGCGCCCTCACGAACAATACTTAAACTGCATTGGCGCGCTCACGCTTAAAGCGGGTGCGCCCAGAGACTTACCCCGCCTGCGCGGCCGCCATAGCAGCCATCACCGACTCCTCGATTTCCGAGGGCAGCGGGTTGCGGCGCAAGGTCAAACCCCCGTTCACTTGCAGGTTCTGGCCCGTCATGTAGCACTCGTCGCTGCCGAGGAAGACCGCAGCGGCGGCGATATCTTCAGATGTATTCAATCGGCCCAGTGGATAGTTCTTGAGGAAAGCCTCCAGCAAGCCGGGGGTTTCAAGATGTGGCGCGGCCATGGGGGAGGCGGTCAAACCGGGTGAGATCGAGTTCACGCGGATGCCCTTGGCGCCGTACTCGTCTGCAACGCCACGCACCACGTGGTCGATACCGGCCTTGGTACCAATGTAGGCGTGGTGGTTACCCACCAGAATGGTCGCGGTCGCAGAGGAAATCTGGATGATGGAAGACGGATCAGACATCACGCCGACCAATACCTGCATCCACTGATAAGGCCCTTTGAACTGCAGGTCCATCATCATGTTCAGCTCGTCCTCAGTGGTTTCCTCAAACTGAGCAAGCAAACCAAGACCCGTGGCATTCACCGCGATGTCGATTTTGCCGTGCGCGTCCATAATGGCGCCGATGGACGACTTGATGTCTTCCATCTTGGTGATGTCGCAGGTCACAGCCATACCGCCGATCTCTCCCGCAAGCCACTCAAGCTCTTCGGCTTTTCGGCCACCAACCGCCACGGTGGCGCCCTCTTCGGCGAAGCGCTGCGCAATCACTTGGCCCATGTTGCCGCGCCCGGCTGCGCCCAACACGTATGCCACTTTGCCTGCCAATCGTCCCATGATCTGTCCCCGTTTATTGTCAAGTTAGGACTCCGGATAGTACTAAAGTCGCGGGCCTTGGGGGGATTTTCTGCGCGGATGCTGCGCTGGTTCAGGAGCCGGCGCCAAGCTATGGTAAGCGGATGTCCGACCTGCCCATTCTGTATTCATTCCGGCGTTGCCCCTATGCCATGCGGGCACGGATGGCACTGGCCGCATCGGGCGCGGAAGTGATGCTCAGGGAGGTACTGCTCAAGGACAAACCCGCCGAACTGCTCGCGGCGTCGCACAAGGCCACGGTGCCCGTGCTCGTGCTCTCAAACGGCCAGGTCGTGGAAGAAAGCCTAGATGTCATGCAGTGGGCGCTCGAGTACCGCGACCCACTCAACTGGCTCGAAGGTGAGGCGCTCGAATCGGACTGGATCAGTGCATGCGATGGCGACTTCAAACACTGGCTGGACCGCTACAAATACGCTGAGCGTTATCCCGAGCACAGCGCTGAGGACTACCGCAAAAACGCGGAGGCTTTTATTCAGAGATTGGAAGATCAGCTGTCGGGCTCTGACTGGGTGGGTGGTGAGGCTGCCAATGCCGTTGATGTGGCATTGTTTCCGTTTGTTCGGCAGTTCGCAGGCGTTGACCCCTCGTGGTGGCAGCAGGCGCCCTACCCCCACGTCCAGCAATGGCTGGAAAACTGGCTGAACAGCGCGTTGTTCTCAGCAATAATGGCCAAG
>JAAEZV010000075.1 GCA_018222695.1 Gammaproteobacteria bacterium | reverse complement strand
TCGTATGTGCATCCACGGTATAGGCGTGAAATAAATCAAACTGCATCTGCCCAATGATCTTGCCAAACGCGGGCAGGTATCGACCCAACACGCCGTGACGTGACATGCGCCTGAGCTGCTTGGTCATATTGTGGGGCACACCGAGCACGTCCATAAACAGGTCGCGGTTCGCCTGTGAGGCCCGGAAGGCGTCGTCGATCAGGGGCGAATCCCGGCGCAGCAGGCGTTGCGTATTGGGTTCAATCCGATCCACCAACGGGTCGTTGCCGATCAGCACGAACAGCCGTAACAGATTGCTGGGGTTGTCCTGAAATACGCTGTCGTGTCGGGCCCTGATACGGCTGTCGCTCACCTCGAAATCGTCGTCTATGACGCGCACATCGGAGTCGGGAGCATCGGCCAGTCGGTGCTCAAACACCTCTATCAGTAATTCGTTCAGCTGGCTGAGGGTTTTCATCCAGCGGTAATACACCTGCATGAACTGCTCGACAGCCAGCGTGTCGCCATCGACCATACCCCACAGCGCCGCGAGCTTTTTTTGGTGGTCAAACAGCAGTCTGTCGTCGGCGCGCCCTGTCATGCTGTGCAGCGCGAAACGCACTTGGCTGAGAAACTCCTGGCCATTGCGCAACTGGTCGCGCTCGGCTTCGCTCAAAAAATCAGGCTCGTTGACCTCGCTGAGTCCGGCCCCGAAGCATCGCAGCGTGATCCACTCAATGACCTGCAGATCACGCAGTCCGCCAGGTGAGCTCTTGATGTTGGGTTCCAGCGCATATTCGGTATTGCTGTAGCGGTCGTGGCGATTTTGTTGTTCGCCCAGTTTGCCGCGGATAAAGTCGTTGGGTGGCCACATGGCGGAGGGGGCGATGACCTCTGCCAGCGCTTCGATCAAACCGGAGTCGCCGGCGAGATGGCGTGATTCCATCATCGTCGTCACCACGGTCAAATCTGCCTTTGCTAACTCTTCGCACTCAGCCAGTGTCCTGACGCTGTGTCCTATCTGCAGTCCCGTATCCCAGAGACTGGTTACAAACCGTTCCAATTGGCTAGCGGTGTCGGCGTCTGGTGCCTCTCGAGTGAGGATGAGCACGTCGATATCAGATTGGGGGAACAGGTCGCCTCTGCCGTAGCCGCCCACCGCGATGAGCGCCGGCGCCGAGTTCTCCCCCACGTATTCCACCCACAGTCGGGTGAGCACCGCGTCGACCATATCGCTGGTTCGTCGGAGGAAAGGCGCAATCGCCTTGCCGGGCGCAAAGCTTTCAGCCAGCGACTCTCTTGCTGTCTGCAGAAAAGTCCGGGCCGCCAGAGCAGGATTTGTGTCCTGCGTAAGGAAATCGTCAAAAGGGGGAATGGACCCTTCTGGAAGTGCTTCAGAAGGGGAAGGTTTCATCCTGCCTCCGGGTGAGCACCTCGCAACCCGTGTCCGTCACAACGATGGTGTGCTCCCACTGTGCGGAAAGCCGGCCATCTCGCGTGGTCACGGTCCAGCCGTCTCGCGCATTCAACTTGGTGTAGCGCTTGCCCGCGTTGATCATGGGTTCCACCGTAAAGGTCATACCCGGCTCCAATTTCAGGCCCGTGCCGGGTTTGCCGTAATGGAGCACCTGCGGTTCTTCATGGAAAACCTGACCGATACCATGGCCGCAATACTCTCTGACCACAGAGTAGTAGTTGGACTCGGCATGCTGCTGAATGACATGACCCAGATCGCCCAATGCGGCGCCAGGTTTAACTAGCGCCAATGCCTGGTACAGGCATTCCTGAGTGATACGCATCAGGCGCTCAGCGTGGGGAGCGACGTCTCCCACGCCCACCATAATACTGGTGTCGCCATGCCAGCCGTCTTTGATCACTGTGACGTCGATGTTGATGATGTCGCCATTTCGCAATTTCTTGCTGTCAGAGGGAATGCCGTGGCAAATCACTTCGTTCACCGACGTGCAGATCGATTTAGGAAAGCCTTTGTAGTTAAGCGGTGCGGGGATCGCTTTTTGCACGTTAACGATGTGATCGTGACAAATGCGGTCAATTTCGCCGGTCGTCATACCCACTTCGACCTGAGGCCCGATCATTTCAAGCACCTCTGCAGCGAGACGGCCCGCTTCGCGCATGGCGTCAATTTCAGTGTGGGTTTTGGGTGTAACAGTGCTCATCAGCGGCTGCCGGCGGTATTGGATCCAGAGGGAGCGAGAGTGTAACCGACTCTGAGGCCCTTTTGGGACGCGCTTTTACTGTCTCGGCGCCTGTGGTATAAAGCGCGCCGCTGGAGCGATCCGGCACGCCAATAATGGCAAATAGCACGCCCCCTCGCAGTTGCGGACCCGGGTGCCGGTTTCCGGTTGGAGTCGCAGGAAGGGGCGGAAGGTTAACCCAAACAGAGAGTTTGACTATGACGCAGGTAAGCATGCGTGACTTGCTGCAGGCAGGTGCGCACTTCGGACACCAGACCCGTTTCTGGAACCCCAAGATGGATCAGTACATTTTTGGGGCTCGCAATAAAATTCACATCATCAATCTCGAGCACACCGTGCCCGCCTTCAATGACGCGCTGAATACAGTTAAGCGTCTGGCCGAGAACAAAAATCAGGTGATGTTTGTCGGCACCAAGCGTGCCGCCGGCAAGATCGTTGAGGAGCATGCGCGTCGTTGCGGCATGCCCTTTGTCAGCCACCGCTGGCTCGGCGGTATGTTGACCAACTACAAGACCATCCGCTCGTCAATCAAGCGCCTTCGTGAGCTTGAAGAGCAGGAACGCGATGGGACCTTCGCCAAGCTGACCAAAAAAGAGGCGTTGATGCGCTCTCGTATGAAGGAAAAGCTTGAGCGGTCGATTGGCGGTATCAAAGAGATGTCGGGTCTGCCCGATGTGCTTTTTGTCGTGGACGTAGACCACGAGCGCATTGCAGTGACCGAGGCCAACAAACTGGGCATCCCGGTTATTGGCATCGTCGATACCAACAGCGATCCCGATGGCGTCGATTATGTGATTCCAGGCAACGACGACGCGATCCGCGCCATCAAGCTGTACGTCACTGCTGTGGCTGATGCGGTGCTGGCGGGTAAAGCGGCAGCGGGAGAAGTGGTATCCGCTGACGAGTTCGTTGAGGTGACCGAAGCGGAGGCAGCACCTGCCGCCGCCCCAGAGGCCACTGAAACGGCGGAGCCGGCGGAGGCAACTGCTGAAGCGGCCGCAGATGACGTTGCTGAGGCCAGCGCAGAGGCAGAACCAGAAGTCTCCGCAGAGGCGGAACCGGAAGCCCCCGCAGAGGCCGATGCGGCCGAGGATGCAGAGAAGCCTGCTTCCTGATACGCCGGTCGGCTTGTGATTATGGGGTTTGTGACCCCGGAACCATCAATGATCTTGCCGTCCTCGTGGGCGGCTTTATGAGGAAAGAACATGTCTGCGGCATTGGTTAAGGAACTGCGCGAGAGGACCGGATTGGGCCTTATGGAGTGCAAAAAAGCGCTTTCAGAGGCGGGCGGCGATATCGACGCGGCGATTGAGGCACTTCGCAAGTCCAGCGGAATGAAAGCGGCGAAGAAAGCCGGTAGGACCGCGGCTGATGGTGTAGTGGCGATTCAGACCGCAGACGATGGCAGCTTCGCTGCGATGGTCGAGGTTAATAGCGAAACGGACTTCGTCGCGCGAGACGAAAATTTCCTGAATTTCGTTCGCAGTGTCGTAGGCAAGGCGTTTGATCATCGTATTGACGACGTGGCCGCACTTGCGGAAGGCGATACCGAAGAGGCCCGTCAGGCACTGGTGCAAAAGATTGGTGAGAACATCAGTGTGCGTCGCGTAGCGACCCACGAGGCAGATGGCGGCGTCATTGGGGGCTATGTGCACGGCAATAATCGTATCGCTGTGCTGGTAGCCCTGAAGGGCGGCTCGGAAGAGCTGGCGCGCGACGTGGCCATGCATGTGGCCGCCGTCAACCCCCAAGTCGTCTCACCCGGTGACATGCCTGAGGACCTCGTCGCCAAGGAGCGAGAGATCTACTCTGCACAAGCTCAGGACTCTGGTAAGCCGCCCGAAATCGTCGAGAAGATGATTGACGGCCGAATTCGCAAGTTTCTCGCTGAGAACAGCCTGACTGAGCAGGCCTTCGTTAAAGATCCTGACATGACGGTTGGCAAGCTGGTCTCCCAGGCCGGTGCGGAAGTACTCGGTTTTACCCGCTTCGAGGTAGGGGAAGGCATCGAAGTCGAGAAAGTGGATTTCGCTTCCGAGGTGGCTGCCCAGCTCGCAAACTGATTCTGGCGCCGCGCTCTCGCATTGATCCCGGCGTGATACCAGGTCGGGATGACAAGAATCACCAAGGTTTCTGTATCAACAGGGACCTTACAGTCCGGTAGCATGGGGCGGCACGGATTGAGCAGGCGGAGATAGGGACAGATGGCGGCGGACAAGGTCTACAAGCGCATACTGCTGAAGCTGAGCGGCGAGGCGCTAACCGGTCAGGAAGCCTTCGGTATTGATCCCAAAGTATTGGACCAACTGGCCCTCGAGATCGGGCAGCTGGTGGGCATCGGCGTTCAGGTCGGATTGGTAGTCGGCGGCGGCAATCTTTTCCGCGGCGCGGCTCTGAACGCCGCGGGCCTAGATCGCGTGACAGGTGATCACATGGGTATGTTGGCCACCGTCATGAATGCATTGGCCCTTCGCGATGCCCTCGAGCGATCCAATATCGCGACTCAAGCCATGTCGTCTATTCCGATGAGTGGTGTGGTAGAGCACTATGATCGGCGCAAAGCGATCCGAGCGCTGTCCAATGGCGACGTCGTTATTTTTGCGGCGGGCACCGGTAACCCTTTCTTCACCACCGATTCCTCGGCCTGTTTGCGCGGCATCGAAGTCAAAGCAGATGTGGTGTTGAAGGCGACCAAGGTCGATGGTGTCTACAGCGCGGACCCGGTCACAGACCCCGATGCGGTGAAGTATGACGAGTTGACCTATGACGAGGTGCTCGACAAGAAGCTGGGTGTCATGGACTCGACCGCCATTTGTTTGGTGAGAGATCACGACATGCCGGTGCGGGTATTCAATATGGCGCAGCGGGGCGCACTACTCAGTATTGTCCGGGGCGGGGATGAAGGTACGTTGATTCAGGCTTGATAGCGCAACACAGTGCGCTACGGTCAAACAGAAATACAGCCAGGATTCATCATGATAGAAGACATCAAGCAGGATACCGAAGAACGGATGGGCAAGGCGCTCGAGGCGCTCGCTCACAACTTCAATAAAATCCGCACTGGCCGGGCACACCCCAGTTTGTTGGACAGCATTCGGATCGAGTACTACGGCGCAGAGACGCCGCTTAATCAGTTGGCCAACATCAATATCGAAGACGCCCGGACCCTGAGCGTGGTGGCGTTCGATAAGGGGATTACGCCAGATATCGAGCGGGCCATCCTGAAGTCAGACCTGGGGCTCAACCCAGCAACCGCTGGCGATGTGATCCGCATTCCGATGCCGGTGCTGACCGAAGAGACTCGCAAAGGCTACATCAAACAGGCCCGCGCCGAAGCGGAGTCCGCGCGCGTATCGGTGCGCAATGCCCGGCGAGATGGTCTCGGCATGCTGAAGGAGTTGCTCAAGGAGAAAGAAATCTCCGAGGACGAGGAGCGCCGAGGCCAGGACGTCATTCAAAAGCTGACCGACGACTATGTTGCCAAGGTCGAGTCCGCTTTGGGCGAGAAAGAAACTGACCTCATGGCCATCTGAGGCCTGAGACAAAAAGCCCGTGCAAGCATCCGATATTCAGCCCCGCACCGTACCTCGCCATCTCGCCATCATTATGGACGGGAACAACCGCTGGGCGCGCCGGGAGGGCTACCCGGGCGTGGCAGGGCATCGGGCGGGCGCTGAGGTGGTCCGAGAGATCGTATCGGCCTGCGAGTCCCGGGGTATCCGGTACCTCACCTTGTTTGCGTTCTCCAGCGAAAACTGGGGTCGGTCGAGGGCAGAGGTGCGGGCGCTACTGGCGCTGCTTTCGCGTTACCTCCGCAATGAAGTCGCCAAGTTGGCCTCGGACGGGGTGCGACTACGGGTGGTTGGAAGACGAGACCGGTTCAGTCCTCGCCTGCAGCGATTGATGGCGAAGGCCGAGGAAACAACGGCAGCAGGGGAACGGGCGACTCTCACCCTTGCGCTTGACTATGGCGGTCGCTGGGATGTGACTCAGGTGACCCAATCCATCGCCCGTGATGTGGCCTCGGGTAAGATGTTGCCCGATGACATTAACGAAGACACGATCTCACAGAGACTCGCCACGGCGGAATTGCCCGACCCGGATCTCTGTATTCGCACTGCGGGCGAGACGCGCGTCTCCAATTTTCTGCTGTGGCAGTTCGCCTACGCCGAGTTCTGGTTTACCGAAGTCCTGTGGCCCGACTTTGACGAGACCGTATTGGACCTTGCCTTGGCTGATTACGCGGTGCGGGAGCGGCGCTTTGGCGTGCGCCCGCTGTTACATCGCTACTAACGGCGCCCTGGAGAAAAACGGATGCTCCGCCAGAGGGTGATCACAGCACTGATTCTCGCGGGGGCTCTCATTGCGACCCTACTATTTGCACCTTATCCCGTGCAGGTGATTCTTTTCGCCCTGGTGGCCGCCGCCGGTGGCTGGGAGTGGGCGGCCCTGGTGGGTGCGCAGGGAGCGTTTTCCCGAGCGGTCTATGCAGCCATCATTCCGCTACTGTGCGGTGCGCTGTGGATGGGCTTGGCGCTTGATGGCCCCGAAGCGTCGCTCCACGCTCGGCCCTGGCTGGCCGCTACCGCGCTCTTGTGGTCTGCCATGCTGGTGGGGCTCAAGTACTACTCCGCTGGCCGCGGTGTGTGGGGTCACGCTTGGGTGCGCGCGGTGATGGGGTGGCTGATGCTCACTGCAACTTGGCTTGCTGTGGCCGTGTGTTTAACGCTGATCAACGGGCCTTTCATCGTGTTCCTCTTGATACTGACTGTCGCGGCGGCCGACATCGGTGCCTACTTTGCCGGCCGGCGCTTCGGGCAGCATGCACTGGCCGCCGAGATCAGTCCGGCCAAAACCTGGGAGGGTTTCTGGGGGGGCATGCTGTGTGTGGCGCTACTGGCCACCTTGATCTGGCAAAATCTTCCCCTGTCACAACTCCACCTGGGCTGGGGCTCACTCATGGTGCTGGGACTGGCCACGGCAGGGGCCTCGGTAGTCGGGGATCTGACTGTGAGCCTACTTAAACGGGAAGTGGGCTTGAAAGACTCCGGGTCGTTGCTGCCGGGCCACGGCGGTCTGTTGGATCGCCTCGACAGTATCTGTGGCGCCGCGCCTGTTTTTGCTCTTGGCCTTTTGTTGATCGGTTACTGATCGATGCGTCGGATAGCGGTATTGGGTGCGACGGGGTCGATAGGGCGGTCTACCCTCGATGTGATTCAGCGACACCCCGATCGCTATCAGGTCACGCTGCTGTCTGCCCACCGCTCGGTGGACGATATGGAGGTGCTGTGCCGAACCCATCAACCAGCCCATGCGGTGATGGGGGACCCGGACGCCGCGGCGGCACTCGCCGAAAGGCTTACCGACCTGTCGGCGGTGACGGTCGAGTCTGGTGCGGCGGTCCTGGATGACTTGGTGGCTGAGCCCAATGTTGACTCTGTTGTCGCCGGGATCGTGGGCTTTGCGGGCCTGCGCCCGACGCTGAGCGCTGCCAGAGCCGGAAAAACAATTCTGCTCGCCAACAAGGAGGCGTTGGTAAGTGCTGGAG
>JAAEZV010000074.1 GCA_018222695.1 Gammaproteobacteria bacterium | reverse complement strand
GTGCTTACCACGTGAAGACTGACAAGGGGATGATCACCTTCCTCGATACGCCCGGCCACGCCGCTTTTACTGCAATGCGTGCGCGCGGCGCGAAGTCAACCGATATCGTTATTTTGGTCGTGGCCGCTGATGACGGCGTGATGCCCCAGACCGAAGAGGCCATCCAACACGCGCGTGCAGCCGACGTGCCGATCGTGGTTGCGGTCAATAAAATTGATAAGGAGGGCGCGGATCCCGAGCGGGTGAAGACGGAATTGGCGGCTAAAGAGGTGATCCCCGAAGACTGGGGTGGTGATACGCAGTTCATTCCCGTATCTGCGCACACAGGGCAGGGAATCGATGAGCTCCTGGATGCATTGTTAGTGCAGTCAGAAATACTTGAGCTGGTGGCGCCGGCAGATGTGCCTGCTTCAGGCATCGTGATCGAATCCCGACTGGATAAAGGCCGTGGTGCCGTTGCGTCGTTGCTGATTCAGCAGGGCACGCTGAAGCAGGGCGATATTGTGCTGGCGGGTCTGCAATATGGTCGAGTGCGAGCTATGCTCGATGAAAACGGGCAGCCAATTAATGATGCGGGCCCCAGTATCCCGGTCGAAGTATTGGGACTGGATGGCACACCTGACGCCGGCGACCCCGTCGTCGCTGTCGAAAGCGAGAAGAAAGCGCGCGAAGTCGCCGATTTCCGTCAGGAAAAGATGCGGTCTTCCAAGCTTGCGCGTCAGCAAGCCGCCAAGCTCGACAACATGTTTGAGACCATGACGGCCGGATCTGTCGAGACGCTCAACCTCATTATCAAAGCGGACGTGCGCGGCTCCTTTGAGGCGCTGCAGGGCGCATTGGCCGATCTCGGCAACGAGGAGGTGAAGGTCAACATCGTCTCTGGCGGTGTGGGTGGTATCTCTGAAACCGATATCAGCCTTGCGATGACCAGTTCAGCTATCATCATCGGTTTCAATGCCCGTGCCGACAGCAAGGCCCGCGCAGCGGCAGAAAATGAGGGGATCGAGATTCGCTACTACAACGTGATCTACGATCTTATCGACGATGTCCGTGCGGCGCTCTCGGGGATGTTGTCTCCCGAAATGCGAGAGGAAATTGTCGGCATTGCCGAGGTGCGCGATGTCTTCCGTTCACCCAAGTTTGGCTTGATCGCCGGCTGTATGGTGATCGAAGGCACCGTTTACCGATCCAAGCCTATCCGGGTTTTGCGTGACAACCTGGTGATCTACGAGGGCGAGTTGGAGTCGCTTCGTCGCTTCAAAGATGACGCCAATGAGGTCCGCAACGGGACTGAGTGCGGTATCGGTGTGAAGAATTACACCGATGTGAAAGTCGGTGACCTGATTGAGGTGTTCGACGTGAATGAAATCGCTCGCAGTCTCTAAAGCACACCGTCATGGGCAAGGAGTTTGAGAGAACTCAGCGCGTCAGTCATTTTCTGCATGAAGAGCTGGCGCGGCTGTTGCAAAGCACGGTGCGAGACCCTCGCGTTCAGGAAGTGAATCTTACTGGCGTAGAGGTAAGCCGCGATCTGTCCCACGCCAAAGTGTTCTTCACATTGATGAGTGATGCGTCACCCGAGGAACGTGCGGAGGTGACAGCCGTGTTATCAAAAGTATCTGGGTTCCTCCGATCCGAGTTGGCTAAGGCCTCTGCCATGCGCACCGTACCCAGACTCAGCTTCCGATTCGATGAGAGCGTGGGACGAGGACGTGACATGGAGAGCCTGCTGAGAGAAGTGCGTCAGGCAGACGAGCAATTGCACACAGGTGGTCCCGAGGACGCCTCAGAAACGGCAGACTGACGTTGGCGCGTCGGAGGAAGGGGCGACAGATAGACGGTCTGCTGGTGCTCGACAAGCCATCCGGCATGTCATCGAATGCAGCCCTCCAGCAAGCCAAGCGCCTTTTTGGGGCCGCCAAGGCTGGCCATACAGGCAGTCTTGATCCGCTGGCAACAGGGGTGCTGCCGCTGTGTTTTGGTGAGGCCACCAAGTTCTCGCAGTTTTTGCTCGATGCGGACAAGGGGTACGAGAGCACCTTTGTCCTGGGTGTGGGCACTGAAACCGCCGACGCCGATGGCGCGGTGATTGCCAAAGCGTCTGCCTCCCAACTCACGGAAGTCGAACTGACTCAGGCGATGAAAACGCTGACCGGCGCTATTGAACAGGTGCCACCCATGTACTCTGCACTGAAGGTTGATGGCCAGCCACTCTACAAGCGTGCTCGTGCGGGTGAGCAGGTTGAGCGTGCGCCCAGGCCGGTTCATATCTATCGTTTTGAACTGCTGTCCTTTGAGCCCGGTGAGCAGGCGCGTCTCACGGTGCGGGTCCAGTGCAGCAAAGGCACTTATATTCGTACCCTGGCTGAAGACCTTGGCGACGCGCTGGGTGTGCCGGCGCACGTCGCGGCGCTGCGCCGATGCCAGTCTGGACCTTTCGTCCTCGATGATTGTGTCACCCCCGAGCAATTGACCGCGGTGAGAAAGGCCGGGGGCGATTCAGATCTGGATGTGTTGTTGAAGCCGATTGAGTCCTGCATACAGCATTTGCCCCGCCTATCACTGTCTGAGGCCGCAACTTTTTACATTCGGCAGGGCCAACCTGTACTAGTGCCAAACGGGCCCCAGAGTGGTATGGTGCGCATCGCTGACGCGGGGGGGGGTTTTCTCGGCGTGGGCGATATGCGAGATGATGGGAAACTAGCCCCAAAGAGACTTCTCGCCCAATAGACAAGCGGCAAGCGCCGTTCCACGAACCTGTCTGTAAACCTGCACGGATAGGCTCGATTCATCAAGCGGGTTGGAGAAACAACCATGGCGTTGGAAGCAGCCGTCAAGGCACAAATTGTTAAGGATTATCAGCAGTCTGAGGGCGATACCGGATCTCCGGAAGTACAGGTCGCTCTGCTCACAGCAAACATTGAGCAACTGCAGTCTCACTTTAAGGATCATGCTCAGGATCACCACTCACGACGTGGTTTGATTCGCATGGTGAACCAGCGTCGAAAGTTACTCGACTACCTCAAGCAAAAAGACACCGCCCGCTATGCGGAATTGATCAAGCGGTTGGGTCTGCGCCGCTGAGGACCAGTCAGGGCCGGCCCAGAGCCGGCCTCGTCATATTTGGAGAAAATACGTGAATGTAGTGAAGAAAACCTTCCAGTACGGTGACCATGAAGTCACGCTGGAAACGGGCCGTATTGCGCGACAGGCGACAGGCTCGGTCATGGTAACCATGGGCAGCACCAGCGTGCTGTGTACCGTGGTTGCTGAGCAAAAAGCCAAGCCAGGACAGCCGTTTTTTCCGCTGTCCGTGCATTACATAGAGAAAACCTACTCGGTCGGTAAAATTCCGGGCGGGTTCTTTAAGCGCGAAGCCCGGCCTAATGAAAAAGAGACGCTGACCTCGCGACTGATTGATCGACCCATTCGCCCTCTGTTCGAAGATGGCTTTATGAATGAGGTTCAAGTTGTGTGTACGGTCATGTCGGCCGATAAAGAGACCGACCCTGATATTCCAGCCATGATTGGCACTTCTGCAGCGCTGGCGCTTTCCGGATGCCCGTTCAATGGCCCTATCGGCGGAGCCCGCGTTGGCTTCACCGAAGCCAGCGGCTACATCCTGAACCCGAGTTATTCGGCTTTGGCAGATAGCCAGCTAGACATGGTTGTCGCCGGCACCAAAGACGCTGTGCTGATGGTGGAGTCAGAAGCCAAAGAGCTGACTGAAGATCAGATGCTGGGTGCCGTGTTGTTCGCGCACCAGGAAATGCAAACCGTCATTAACGCCATTAACGAGCTCGTCAGCGAGGCAGGTAAGCCCCGTTGGGACTGGCAGGCACCCCAAGCCGATGCCGAATTGGTTGCAGCGGTTGAGGCGGCTGCTTCAGGCCCTCTGGGTGAGGCATACCGCATTACTGAGAAAACAGAGCGTTATGAGCGCGTGGGTCAGGTTAAAGACGAGGTCGTGGCGCAATTGGCGACCGAGGACGGCCCTGCGGAAGATGACATCAAGGATATCTTCAAAAGCCTTGAGAAGCAGATTGTTCGGGGTCGGATCCTTGCTGGCGAACCCCGTATCGACGGGCGAGATAATCGCACCGTACGTGCGATTGCCTGCGAAGTGGATGTCCTTGCTAAAGCACATGGCTCGGCATTGTTCACCCGTGGTGAGACCCAGGCGATTGGTGCTGTGACGCTCGGATCGACCCGGGACGCACAGATCATTGACGCGCTGGAAGGTGAGCGTCGAGACCCCTTCATGCTCCACTACAACTTCCCTCCTTACTCCGTAGGGGAAGCGGGACGTATCGGCTTTACGAGCCGTCGAGAGATCGGTCACGGTCGACTCGCGCGTCGTGGTCTGGCTGCAGTGTTGCCGAGTGAAGATGAATTTCCCTACACCGTTCGTGTGGTGTCAGAGATTACTGAGTCCAATGGCTCCAGCTCTATGGCATCGGTTTGTGTGGGTTCGCTCTCGATGATGGCAGCAGGCGTACCGCTGTCTGCGCCAGTGGCAGGGATTGCCATGGGCCTGGTGAAAGACGGCAACCAGTTCGCTGTTCTGACTGACATTCTGGGTGATGAGGATCACCTTGGTGACATGGACTTTAAGGTGGCGGGTACGGCCAAGGGCGTGACTGCGCTGCAGATGGACATCAAGATCGAAGGGATCAACGAAGAAATCATGGAGCGCGCGCTCGAGCAGGCTCTCGAAGCTCGCCTGCACATTCTGGGACAGATGAATACGGTTCTGGACGCGCCGCGTGAGATCACTTCTGAGAATGCACCCAGCATGACGACGCTGAAGGTGGATCAAGACAAGATCCGCGACATAATCGGCAAGGGTGGTGCAACGATTCGCCAGATCACAGAAGAATCCGGTGCCACGGTGGATATCGATGATGACGGTACCGTGAAGGTCTTTGGTCAGAACGCGGCCGCGCGAGACGCTGCCATCGAGATGATTCAGTCGATTACCGCTGAGGCTGAGGTGGGTGCGATCTACACGGGTAAAGTGGCACGCATTGTCGACTTCGGTGCCTTTGTCACGATTCTGCCCGGCAAGGATGGGTTGGTGCACATTTCACAGATCGCCGAAGAGCGTGTTGAGAATGTGACCGACTATCTGTCCGAAGGTCAGGAAGTGCAGGTGAAGGTTCTGGATGTGGACCAGCGTGGCCGCATCAAGCTGTCCATGCGTGAGGTGGCAGCTGACGCAGCTGACTCAGTAGATACCGCTGAGCCAGAGCAAGAGTCGCTGGCTGAGGAGTAATCCTGCTCACATCGCGCGGCGCATTGATTTGCGTCGCCAAAAAGAAACCGCGGCTTCCACCGCGGTTTTTTTTGGACTCTAATCCAGAGGCGCTATCCTGTAACGATTAATTCAGTGATTGGGTACTGGGCGTTTCGTGGTTCTTGGAAAGGACTAAAGCGCGCGAGTGAGTTCAACATCGAAAACGCTGACCAGCATTATCAGGGGAGGGCATTCTCATCCCGCTGATAGGCGACTTCGCCACCGACTATAGTCAGCAGAACATCTGTGTTGAGAATTTCCGCCTCGGGGACGGTGATCAGATCCTGATTGAGCACGGTCAGGTCCGCCAGCTTGCCGACTTCGATTGAGCCTTTATCCTGCTCCTCAAACGCGGCGTAGGCTGCGGCCAGGGTCATGGCGTACAGCGCCTCCATGCGCGTGAGTTTCTGCGCTGGCTCAAAGCCCGTTTCGGGCACTCCTTGCAGGGTTTTTCTGGTCACGGCCGCATAGAAGTTGGCGATCGGGTCGACGGGCTCCACGGGCGCGTCGGTGCCGGATGCGACGACTACCCCTGCGTTGAGCAGGTCTCGCCAAATGTAGGCACCTTGTTCGATGCGCAGCTTGCCGAGACGGCCAATGGCCCAGGGCCGGTCGGAGCTGAGATGGATCGGTTGCATAGAAGCAATCACGCCTTGCTCGGCAAAAAGCGGGCCGTCTCCCAGTCGCAGATGCTGGGCGTGCTCAATACGAAAGCGGTGGTTGCTGCTCTTTGCGGTAAACGGTGCAAACACAGCAAGCACCTCAGAATTGGCACGGTCGCCGATGGCGTGGACGTTGATCTGCCAATCACCCTCTCGAGAGTCTCGAATAAGCGCTGAGAGCGCATCCAGGTCATAAGTGAGGATGCCCGAGGTGTTGGGTGCGTCGGTATAGGGGGCGTGGAGCCACGCTGTGCGGGAACCGAGTGCGCCATCTGCTTGAACCTTGATGGAGCGCACGGTCAGCTTAGAGTTTCCGGCGTTGATCATTGGGCCTCGGGCAAGCCACTCACTCAGCGCGCCCTCATCAGAGGCGTACACCATGGAGTAGAGGCGCATATTCAGATCACCACGACGTGCCATGGCCCACTGCGCTGCGAGGTCCACTTGCAGCGCTCCTGCATCGTGCGCGGTGGTGATGCCCTCACTGAGGAGGTGTCGTTGCGCCAGCTCGACAAGCTCTTCCGCCGTTTGAAGATCGTATGTCTGAAGCGGAGCGGCAAGATCGATGGCTGTCTCATGGAGAAGGCCGGTAGGTTGTCCATCCAACATGACAATCGCGCCGCCTTCCGGGGGGGTCGTGTCGGCGTTGATGCCCAGCTGCTCCATGGCACGCTGATTCAGTAACGCCGAATGGCCATTAGCGTGCTCAAGCACCACCGGATGGTCGGGAACGGCCTCGGACAGCGCGTGGTGTGTGGGAAATCCCTCAAAATGACCGGCGGGCGGATTCAGCCATTTGCTTTGGTGCCATCCTCGGCCCTGCACCACGACGCCCGCTCGTAGCGTGCTTGCTCTGGCGGCCACGCGATTAATGAGCTCACTGAAGCTGCTGGCGCCGGTGAGATCTACTGAGCGCTGCGCAGACCCGATGCCAGCAACGTGTACGTGTGCGTCGATGAGCCCGGGGTAAGCCGTCGCATTGGCTAGATCAATCACCCGGGTATCGCGGCCCCGTAGTGCGAGCGCCGCATCGCGCTCTCCTACGAAACTGAAGCGGCCGTTGCTGATGGCAACCGCACTGACTTGTGGCTGCTGTGGATCCATGGTGACCAGCTGTCCCAGCACGATCGTATCCGGAGATTCTGTCTGGGATTGACAGCTCATTAGTGCGGTCGCGGCCAAGATGAGGGCCGCCAGAGGTTGCAGGGGATGCATAGGGAGTTTCCGTAGGGCGAGCGCCGAGCCTAAGCCTTATTTGGGGCAATAAAAAGGGGGCCGAAGCCCCCTTACGGTCACATGCTGACTACAGTTTAGAAGTTGTAGCGGTAGCGTGCGTACCAGAATGCACCACTGATACCAAAGGGTGAGTACTGGCTGTAGGTGTTACCGAGAATGGTCGCACTGTTGAAGCCAAGATTGTTGACGTCAGTCGCCTTCTGACCGCTGTTGTCGGTAACGTTGTTACCGCCGATCAGAATGCTCGAATGGTCACCAATGCGGTACTCGACTTCGAGGTCGATCAGGTACTCGCTGTCAAAGACAGCATCCGTACCAAATACGTCATTCTCGAAACTGTCGTACCACTCGTCGTAGAAGCTCAAGCGAGCGAGGACGCGGAAGTTACCCACCGTGTGATTCGCAGACAGGTTCCAACGAGTCTCGGGTGTGGTCTGCTCAATCTGGCGGATACGGCCGGGGCCAATGGTGTCAGGGTTGAACTTCTCCACTTCAGTTCTGTTGTTGTTGTACGCGAGGTTCCAGTCGGTCGTGCCGCCCAGCCACTCGGTGTAAGTCGATACTACGATGTCTACACCATGGGTATTGGTGTC
>JAAEZV010000073.1:852-7804 GCA_018222695.1 Gammaproteobacteria bacterium | reverse complement strand
CGTTATTCAGGCAACGGCTCGTGGGGACACTGGTATTAGTGGCGCTGGGGATTGTTTTCTGGCCCTTGATCTTTGTGACGCCAGATACGCGAGAGCCTATTGTTCTGCAGCCGATGTCCCAGCGACCTGTCATTGATCAGACGCCGATTCCAGAACCTGATAGCTTCGAGCCCTCTGTGGCCCCAAAGCTGCCGGATCCCCCTAAAAACCCGTCGCAGGTGCAAGACGTCGCCGATATCCAGACCCAAACCGACGCTGCGGCCGACTCCCTTGCCGATTTGCCAGACAGTAAGTCGGTCGCCGCACCGCAGCCCAGGCTGGCACCCCCGTCCGATGATGCAATCGTGGATGATCAGGGGCTGGCGATCTTTTACGTTCTCCAGGTCGCGACGGTGGGGAGTGCGGCTCGCGCTAATGAGCTTGTGGAGGGTTTGCAGTCGCGGGGTTACAAGGCGTTCTCGAGTCGTTATGTCCGAGTGGATGATGAGCTGTTTCGCGTACAGATTGGACCGAATGCTGAGCGAGCGCCGCTGATGCGGCTCAAGCCCGACATCGATGCCGTGCTCAAAGTTGACTCCCAGATTCTGAGGTACGAACAGTAACGTGGCGGAACTATTGGATCAGCTTGGGTCAGCGATCCGCAGCTTCAACCTGTTTGATTGGGTCATTGTGCTTGTCTGGTTGGTCTCCTCAGGCTACGGCATAGCAAGAGGCTTCGCGCGCGAGGCGCTTTCGATTATCGGTTGGGTTAGTGCATTCCTTCTCGCCAATGTGGTGGCCGACTCGGTCGCTGACTTGGCACGAAACCTGATCGACGAGCCGACCACCCGGTATCTGCTAGGGTGGGCGCTGACTTTCATTGCTGTGCTGATGATGTTTGGCGTGATCGCCGCTTTTTTATCCAAGCAGATGCGACAACCGGGCTTTAATGTTGGTAATCGCTTACTGGGCGGTATTTTTGGCCTGCTTCGGGGGGTGATCATCGTTGCCGCAATCAGTATCCTGCTGCGCGCAGCCCTGCCTGATTCCGACGAGGACCTATTGGACGCGGCGGTGCTGATGGAGCCTGTAGAATGGGTCGCTGAATGGATCGGCGCGAACTTTGACCGGGTCTTGGAGTCGGAGCCGACTGAGGCGGTGAAGGACACCATCGATTCGAGTGAAATGCTCTAAGGCCGGAGAGGCACTATGTGTGGACTGGTAGGGTTGGTCGCAGAGCGGGATGTTGCCGCTGATATCTACGATGCGCTGACTATGCTTCAGCACCGCGGTCAGGATGCAGCTGGCATCATGACCTGTTCAGAGGGCAAGCTCATGCAGCGCAAGGGCGAGGGCCTTGTGCGCGACGTTTTTCGTACCAGTCACATGTCCCAGCTACTGGGCCGCTTTGGCATCGGACACGTCCGTTATCCCACGCAGGGCAGCTCAGGCACCGCATTGGCCCAGCCGTTCTATGTGAACTCTCCCTACGGTATAGCGCTGGCGCACAACGGGAACCTCACTAACTCCGCGTTTTTATCAGATGAGTTGTTCCAGTCGGATCTCCGCCACCTGAATACGGATTCGGATTCCGAGGTGCTGCTCAATGTATTTGCCCACGAGCTGCATCGCCTGGGTAAGCTTCAGCCCACTGCCAGCGACATTTTCGACGCCATCAAGGTGGTTCACAAACGCTGCGAGGGCGGTTATGCCTCAGTGGCGCTGATTTCCGGCTTTGGTCTGGTGGCATTCCGCGATCCTAACGGCATTCGTCCACTGGTCGTCGGGCAGCGTGAGGGCAAAGCGGGCGGTACTGAGTACATGGTCGCTTCGGAGAGCGTGGCGCTGGACGTATGGGGTTTCGAGTTACTGGGCGATGTGTTGCCGGGGGAAGCCATTTGTGTCACGCAGGCCGGTGAGCTCCATCGTCAGCAATGTGCCGATTCACCAAAACTAACCCCCTGCATTTTTGAACACGTTTATTTCGCGCGTCCCGATTCTCTCATCGATAGCATCTCGGTCTATAAGACGCGCATGCGCCAGGGCGCAGCGCTGGCCAAAAAGATTCTGCGAGAGCGACCCGAGAACGATATCGATGTCGTGATTCCTATTCCGGATACCAGCCGGGTTGCGGGGCAGTCGTTGGCCTACGAATTGGGGGTCAAGTTCCGCGAAGGCTTTATGAAAAATCGCTACATTGGACGCACTTTCATCATCCCGGGGCAGAGTGAACGGAAAAAGTCTGTGAGGCAGAAGCTCAATCCGGTGCCGCTGGAGTTTCAGGATAAAACCGTCCTGCTGATTGACGACTCCATCGTGCGGGGCACGACGTGCGGCCAGATTATTCAAATGGCCCGCGAAGCGGGTGCGCGGCAGGTTTACTTCGCTTCAGCAGCACCACCGGTGAGATTCCCCAACGTGTATGGCATCGATATGCCCGCAGCCACCGAGCTGATTGCCCATGGTAGAACCGTTGAGGAGGTGCGCGAGGAAATTGGTGCAGACTGGTTGGTCTATCAGGATCTCGAAGACCTGATCGAATGTTCGCGCGAAGGTAACCCCGAAGTCGACGGATTCGAGTCGTCAGTGTTCGACGGCCAGTACCTCGCCGGGAATATTGATGATCAATACCTGCAATCGATTGAGGCTGCGCGCGCCGATGGTGCCAAGGGACGCGGTCCGTTCCCGGGCGCCAGTGAAGGGGCGGTTGTCGGCCTCCACAACGACAACTGAGTCATGACGAAAGAGACGGGTAAATGGCTTGATGATGCGGGGCCTCGCACCCGCGCTATCAGGTCCGGCATTCGGCGGACGCCCGAGGGTGAGCACGCTGAGCCCATCTTTACTTCTTCCAGTTTCCTATTTGATTCGCCTGAGGATGCCGCGGCAAAGTTTGCCGGTGAGGTCGATGGCAACGTCTATTCCCGCTATACCAATCCGACCGTCAGGGCTTTTGAGGAGCGATTAGCCGCGCTTGAGCAGGGCGATGCGGCCGTCGCCACCGCGTCGGGGATGTCGGCCATCTTGGCGCTATGCCTAACCCATCTCAAGTCTGGCGATCATGTACTGTGTTCACGCGATGTCTTTGGCGCCACGGTGGGTCTGTTCCAGAATACGTTGCAGAAATTTGGCGTTGAGGTGAGTTTTGTTCCGCTCACTGATCCCGATGAGTGGCGTGGCGCGGCCCAGTCGAATACCCGGATGCTCTTCATCGAGACGCCGTCGAATCCGCTCAATGCTGTGGCAGATATTGCTGCACTCTCCCAGATCAGTCAGGACATTGGCGCCATACTGGCCGTCGACAATTGTTTCTGCTCGCCGGCGCTCCAAACGCCCTTGCTGCTGGGTGCTGACATCGTGACCCACTCTGCGACCAAGTATCTGGATGGGCAAGGTAGAGTATTGGGTGGCGCTCTGGTGGGAGCAGAGGAATTGATCACACCGGTAGTGGCGTTCAACCGCTCCTGTGGCCCCACAATGAGCGCGTTTAATGCCTGGGTGATGCTGAAGGGGCTGGAAACGCTAGACCTCAGAATGCGTGCCCATTCTGACAACGCGCAGCGTCTGGCTGAATGGCTGGCCGAGCATTCTCTGGTGGAAGCGGTACATTACTGCGGGCTGACTGATCATCCCGGCCATGCCTTGGCGGTCCGTCAGCAGAAAGGTTTTGGTGGGGTGCTGGCATTTGAGGTAGCAGGTGGCCGCAAGGCGGCCTGGCAGTTCATCAATGGGACCGAGCTCATGTCGCTCACAGCCAACCTCGGAGACGCCAAGACCACCATCGTGCATCCAGCGTCGACGACTCATGGGCGCCTGACAGCCGAGCAGCGCGGAGCCGCCGGCATCTCCGAAGGGTTGGTTCGGATTGCTGTGGGTCTGGAGGATCTCGAGGATCTGCAGTCAGACTGTCTGCGTGGCTTCGCTGCGCTGAGTCGCTAGGCCGCTAAGGCCACTTTCACCCGACTGTACTCAGCGTCGCGATGACGCCAGCCCGGCAGGCTCAGCCACACCAGTGGGTGCGCTCAAGCGACTTCATCAATAATCGTTGCCGCAATGCGCTCGCCGTCCTCGGCCAGCTTCTGGAAGGCCACAACCTGATCGAAGTTCATATAGCGGTAGATCTCATCTGCCATAGAGTCGATCTTGCCGGCGTATTCCAGATACTCGGCAGGGGTCGGTAATTTGCCGAGCAGTGCGCCGACCGCGGCGAGTTCAGCGGAGGTGAGATACACATTCGCTCCTTCGCCGAGCCGATTCGGGAAGTTACGGGTAGACGTCGACAGCACCGTCGATTTCGGTGCGACTCTGGCCTGGTTGCCCATACACAGCGAGCAGCCCGGCATCTCGGTACGCGCGCCCGCCCGACCGAAGATCGCGTAGTAGCCTTCTTCCATGAGCTGATGTTCGTCCATCCGGGTAGGGGGGCAAATCCACATCCTCGTGCTGACGGGTGCGCCATGTGCCTCTAGTAGCTCACCGGCGGCCCGGAAATGGCCAATGTTGGTCATGCAACTGCCGATAAATACCTCGTCAACCTGATCTCCCTGTACTTCTGAGAGAAGACGCGCATCGTCGGGGTCATTGGGCGCACAGACAATCGGCTGATCGATTTCTGCCAAATCAATTTCAATGACTGCCGCGTACTCTACGTCTGCATCTGCTTGAAGTAGATCCGGATTCTGAAGCCAGGCCTCCATATTTCTCGCCCGACGCTCAAGCGTGCGAGCGTCGCCGTAGCCCTCGGCGATCATGGAGCGCAGCAACACGATATTGGAGCGCAGGTACTCAGCAATGGTGGCTTCCCCGAGCTTGATAGTGCATCCGGCGGCCGATCGCTCTGCTGACGCATCCGACAGTTCAAACGCCTGTTCAACGGTCAGCGAATCTAAACCTTCAATCTCAAGAATCCGCCCTGAGAATATGTTTTTCTTACCTTTTTTCTCGACTGTCAGCAGCCCCTGCTGGATCGCATAGTAGGGAATCGCATGCACCAGATCCCGGAGGGTCACGCCCAGCTGCATCTCGCCCTTGAAGCGGACCAGCACTGATTCGGGCATGTCCAGTGGCATCACGCCTGTTGCAGCGGCAAAAGCCACCAGGCCGGAGCCTGCGGGAAATGAGATGCCCATGGGGAAGCGGGTGTGGGAGTCACCCCCGGTGCCAACGGTGTCCGGTAACAACATTCTGTTGAGCCAGCTATGGATAATCCCATCTCCAGGGCGCAGAGAGACGCCGCCACGGGTCATGATGAAATCGGGCAGCGTGTGCTGCGTGTCGATGTCGACCGGCTTTGGATAAGCCGCGGTATGACAAAAGGATTGCATTGTCAGGTCGGCCGAAAAGCCTAAACAGGCGAGATCCTGTAACTCATCCCGTGTCATCGGGCCTGTGGTGTCCTGTGAGCCCACAGTCGTCATGCGCGGTTCACAGTAGGTGCCGGGTCGAATGCCTTCTACGCCGCACGCGCGCCCCACCATTTTCTGAGCCAGCGTGAAGCCTTTGTCGGAGTGCTGCGGGGGCTCTGGGGTTCGAAATAGGTCGGTCTCCCCCAGTCCAAGCGCCTCTCGCGCCTTTCCGGTGAGGCCGCGCCCGATAATGAGATTGATGCGCCCGCCTGCGCGGACTTCATCCAGCAGCACGTCGGAGCGTAGGGCGAATTCCGACAGTACATCGCCACTCTCTGACAGGATTTTGCCGTCATAGGGACGGATCTCGATCACATCACCCATGCCGAGCGAATCAACGGGCGCCTCGAATACCAGTGCGCCGGCGTCCTCCATCGTGTTGTAGAAGATGGGCGCGACCTTGCCGCCAATGCAGACGCCACCAGCCCTTTTGTTTGGGATGCCGGGCGTATCTTCACCGAAGAACCAGAGCACAGAGTTGGTGGCAGATTTGCGCGATGATCCTGTTCCCACTACATCGCCAACAAATGCTACCGGCAGACCTGCCTGCTTGATTGCCTCGATTTGTTTCAGTGGGCCGGTGACGCCCGGCGCATCGGGTTCAATACCGTCTCGGGCCATCTTGAACATGGCCAGCGCGTGCAGCGGGATATCGGGGCGCGACCAGGCGTCGGGAGCGGGGGAGAGGTCATCGGTATTGGTTTCTCCGGTGACTTTGAATACCACCATTTTAAGTGACTCAGGCACCTCGGGGCGTTCGGTGAACCATTCTCCGGCCGCCCAGCTCTCCAAAACGGCTTGGGCATTCTTTGATCCGCCGTTCGCCAGCTCTACCACGTCATGAAAGGCGTCAAACACCAGTAACGTCTGTTTCAGTTCTCTTGCTGCGTGAGTGCCCAGCGCCGCATCGTCGAGTAATCCGACCAGCGTGGCGATGTTGTAGCCACCATGCATGTCGCCCAGTAGGCGAATGGCATGCTCGCGGTCAATCAAATCACAGCTGGTTTCCCCGTTCGCCAGCGCCGACAGGAAGCCGGCTTTGACATAGGCGGCCTCATCAACCCCCGGAGGGACTCGCTCGGTCAGCAGTTCGACAAGAAAGGCTTCCTCGCCCGCTGGTGGGTTCTTCAGCAGTTCCAATAAGTCGGCAACCTGCTCTGGGGATAGCGGAGCAGGGGGTATACTTTGGGCGGCGCGGTCGGCGACGTGTTGACGGTAGGCTTCCAGCATTTACAGCGTCCTTTTACATGCAAGGGTCTTGATGCCGCGATTATAGCTTGGCGACTGTTTTCACCGTTAACGACGGTTTGAATATCCCTCATTCATTCAGCCGATGGCAGGGGCGTTGCCTCGACACAGAAACTGCTAAACTTCGCTCGCCTCGGAGGAACCGTGTCTGACCTCAATCCCATTAGAACACCCTGCATCGGCGTCTGCTCCACCGGTATCGGTGATGCGGTTTGTCGCGGTTGCAAGCGCTTTGCGCATGAGGTGATCGACTGGAATGGTTATTCGCAGGCACAAAAACAGGCGATTGATGCGCGTCTGGACCGCTTTCTGGCTATGTG
>JAAEZV010000073.1:0-842 GCA_018222695.1 Gammaproteobacteria bacterium | reverse complement strand
GTGCAGAAAATTCGCCATCAACCGCATCATGACCCCTACTGCCATCTCTTCGCGCTGCTGAAGGCGGGTGCGACACAAATTGCTCAGCCCGAGCAGTACGGGTTTGAGGTATTGCCCAGTTGCAGAGATATGACACTGGTGGCACTTCGGGATCAGATCGATGACGAATTCTGGATTCTGTCCTCCGCCCACTATGACCGCTACATCGCTACCGGAGATTTGTTTGCGGATGAGTCGCCTCAGGAGGCCCTTCGTTGAGTGCGGCTGAGGCTTTGGTGGCCGGTATCAAGGCGTTTTTACCTTGCCCCACGCCAGATGCCTGGGTGGAGATGGCATTGCGGCGCGAGCAGGAATCGACCCTGCTCATCGATCATGCCAATTGTGAGAAAAAAGCGGCGGCGACGGCTCTGGCGCTCATGCATCGCTACACAGATAACTCGGTGCTACTGAATAAAATGTCCCAGCTTGCTCGTGAGGAGCTCCGCCATTTCGAGCAGGTCATCAAGCTGATGGCGGAGCGTGATATTGCCTATGAGCCCCTTAGCGCCTCTCGGTATGCGCAGGGACTCCACAAAGGGGTGCGTCGACAGGAGCCTGGAAGGCTGATAGATACGCTCATTGTAGGCGCGCTCATAGAGGCCCGATCCTGCGAGCGTTTTGCCAGGCTCGCTCCGGAGCTCGATAGGGAGCTGGGTGACTTTTATTTTTCACTGCTGAAGAGTGAGGCTCGGCACTACGCCGACTATCTGCGCTTGGCTGAATCGTTGGCCGACGAGGCGCATTTGGCGGACCGGCTCGATTACTTCCGTGGTCTTGAGGCTGGGCTGGTGGAGAGTGCGGAC
>JAAEZV010000072.1 GCA_018222695.1 Gammaproteobacteria bacterium | reverse complement strand
GCCATCAGCTTGGGTAGCTGACCCTCGGCGATCTGAATGTCTTCTTCATACTTGAGCAGCACGTTAAGGGTGTCCTGAACAAGCGACCCATCCAGATCTTTTGCATGGAGCAGCACCAGGCTTTTGGCCCAATCTACGGTCTCTGAGATGGCCGGCGCTTTTTTGAGATCCAGAGAGCGGATGGCATGCACAAAGCGCACCAGTTGATCGGTCATGGATTGCGCGAGATCGGGTACCCGGCTGGCGACAATCCGCGCCTCGAGCTCGACAGAGGGGAAAGGGATGTGGAGATGCAGACACCGCCGCTTTAGCGCATCGGACAAGTCGCGGGTGTCGTTACTGGTCAGGAAAACCAGGGGTTTGGAGTGCGCCTGAATGGTACCGAGTTCCGGTATGGAAACCTGAAAATCTGACAGTACTTCCAGAAGCAGCGATTCAAACTCAAAGTCAGCTTTATCGATTTCATCGATGAGCAATACACCGCCGTTATCTGCTTCCATCGCCTTTAACAGCGGGCGCGATTCCAAAAAGGCTTCGGAATAGAACACATCGCCAAACTCATGCAACCGGCTCATGGACTCGTTGAGCCCCTTCGCGCCATCGAGCACATCTCCCAGCTGTTCTTTCAGTAGCTGGGTGTAAAGGAGCTGTTTGCCGTATTTCCATTCATAGAGCGCTTTGCTTTCGTCCAGGCCCTCATAGCACTGTAGTCGCACCAGGGGACGGTCAACGACCATCGCACAAGTCTTGGCCAGCTCGGTTTTTCCCACGCCGGGAGGGCCTTCGATCAACACCGGTTTTTCAAGCGCGGCGGCCAGCCGAACGACAGTGGCGATGCGCGTTGTGCAGATATACCCCGCGGACTCGAAAGCCTGCTGGATTGCATCAATATCGCTGAGGGCGGGGTAGTGGGTATCGGACAAGGGATTCTCTCGATTTGGCTTATGGGAATTGGAACCCGTACTCAACCGCCGGTCGCATTCATAAAGCGGACGATCTGCGGTTCCTCGGGCTGGTCAAAGACATGCCGCTCGGGCTTGATGCTGAGGCTTTCAATAATAATGGTTTTAATCTCTTCATCAGTGCTGCCTGCGCGGAGCAGTCCTCTGATGTCGATGGATTCCTCGTTGCCCAGACACATCAGCAGGCGGCCCTCGGCACTGATTCTCAATCGGTTGCACTGCGCGCAGAAGTTATGACTGTGCGGTGAAATAAAACCTACCTGGGTCTGGGAACCGGCGATCAGAAAATCCCGGGCCGGCCCGGCGGTATCCGAGGCGGTCATGGGTACCAGCGAAAACTGCTCCGCCAGCTCCTTTTGGAGCATATCGGATGACACATAGGCCAGGGGCTTGCCGCCCACATTGACCTGCCCAAGGGGCATCTCCTCGATGAAGGCAATATGGATACCTTTTTCCACCGCGTAGTGGGTGAGTGGCACCACCTCATCGCGATTCAGGCCGTCGAGGATCACCGCATTCAGCCGGATACGATCGAACCCGCATTCCGCGGCGCGGTCGATGCTCCGCAACACGGTGTCGAGATCGCCGATGCGAGTAATGGTCTTGAAACGCTCGGCCTGCAAGCTGTCGAGGCTGATGTTAATTGCGTTCACGCCGGCGTCGCGCAGGGCGTGAGCAGAGTCAGCAAGATGGCTGCCATTAGTAGTCAGCGCCAGCGTGTCGAGCCCCGCCAGTGCGCCGAGTCCCTCGAATAGCTCATGCACACCCCTGCGAATCAGCGGTTCACCACCGGTGACGCGAATTTTTCGCACGCCCAACTCGGTAAACAGCCGCGCAGTTCTGAGCAGTTCTTCGATGGTCAGCACCTCGGATCGAGGTAAAAACTCCATGGTCTCTGCCATGCAGTACTGGCACCGAAAATCACAGCGGTCTGTCACTGACAGACGCAGGTAGGAAATCCGGCGATCGAAACGATCGATCAGCTGTGTCGGGCGATCAGAGGACATCAGGGGAGTTTACACAAGGGCGCGGGTTGGGGAGCATACAGCAGATGAACAGTATGACCTATCTGGACCCCAGAAAAACCATATGGCCCGGGCTACTCACTGCGGCGATGCTGGCATGGTTGATGCAGTCAGGGGGGCAGCCACCGTCGATCACGATTACCGCGGTCGTCGCCTGGCTGTGTATGGCCTGGTGGATCTTCGAGCCCATACCCATTCCCGTGACCTCGCTTTTGCCGATGGCGGTCTTTCCGGTCACCGGCGTATTGACTGCGGAGCAGGTAGGCGCCTCAGTCGGTTCGCCACTGATCATTCTGTTGATGGGTGGTTTTCTGCTGTCCCGGGGCATGGAGAGCACGGGGGCCCATCACCGCGTGGCCCTCACGGTGGTCAATCTGGTCGGTGGCCAGCGACCGCATCGGCTGGTACTGGGGTTCATGTTGGCCGGCGCACTCCTGAGCATGTGGATCTCCAATACCGCCTCGGCGCTCATGCTGATGCCGGTCGCGCTCGCGGTGCTGGCTTCCTGTTCTGACCGGGGGCAATTGGCCGCACCGCTATTACTGGGTCTTGCCTGGTCCTGCAGTATCGGCGGCCTGGGAACGCCAATCGGTACGCCGCCTAACCTGATTTTTATGCAGGTCTATGCCGAGAACACCGGCCAGACGATCAGCTTCGGTGAATGGATGTCGTGGGGGGTGCCGGTGGTCGCGCTGCTGTTGCCTTTGGCATGGTGGTGGGTCACTCGTGCCTTGCCCCGGGAAATCGGCATTTCTCTGCCCGAAGTCGGGCCCTGGCGCAGCGCTGAGCGGCGAGTGCTCGTGATCTTCGCGCTGACCGCACTCGCCTGGATCACCCGGGCTGAGCCGTTCGGTGGGTGGCAGGCATGGTTCGGCTTGCCTAATGCCAATGATGCCTCGGTCGCCTTGCTGGCCGTGTTGGCACTCTTTATCACTCGGGACAATCAAGGTGAACCATTAATCGAGTGGCAGCAGGCAAGCCAGATTCCCTGGGGGGTTCTGCTGTTGTTCGGCGGCGGTATTTGTCTTGCCAGAGCTTTCGTGGCGTCTGGGCTCAGTGCTCAAGTAGGTGATGCACTGACATCGGTAGCGGCTCTACCTGTTTATCTCATGATGCTGCTATTGGCTCTGGCGGTGACGTTTTTAACCGAGGCGACCTCCAATACCGCGACCACTGCGCTGTTGCTTCCCGTATTGGCAGCCGTAGCGCTTGCCGTTGAGCTGGATCCACTGTGGCTGATGGTGCCGGCCGCAATGAGTGCCAGCTGCGCCTTTATGCTGCCGGTGGCGACAGCGCCCAATGCGGTTGTGTTCGGTAGCGGGGAGCTACCGATCCAACGCATGGTCAGAGAGGGATTCGTGTTGAACCTGATCGGGGCTGTGGTGATCGCCACGGTCGCATGGGGAATGCTGGCCTAGCGAGTCCATGATCTTGTTGCCCGAGGCGTTAGGGTGGTGAATCGTGCGCCACACAGCCGCATGGCGCACGCACGAGAAGGCGTTAAAGCAGTCCCATCATGGTCTCTGCGGAGCTCACGTCGACGCCCGGGCCTTCCTCGATATTGAGGTGGGTCACCTTGCCGTCCTCTACGATCATCGCAAACCGCTGGCTGCGGGTCCCCAGACCAAACCCTGAACCGTCGAGCTCTAAACCCAATGCCGCAGTCAGTTCGCCGTTACCGTCGGCAAGCATGATGATCTCGTCGGCATTTTGCGCTTTGCCCCAGGCGCCCATAACAAAGGCGTCGTTGACTGACATGCAGACAATGCTGTCGACGCCCTTGCTCTTGATCGTGTCTGCATTGACCACGTAACCGGGCAGGTGGGTCATGGAGCAGCCTGGCGTGAAGGCCCCCGGCACGGCAAACAGCAGGACTTTCTTGCCGTTGAACAGGTCTGAAGTTGAGACGGGACCGGGTCCCTCGTCTCCCATGACGGATAGCGTGCAGCTCGGGATGCAATCTCCTACGGCAATAGTCATATCAAAAACTCCTTATCAAAATGAACGACCAGCCCGCTGGATGTGTTGGCGCGGGCGATGACGACTCGGAATAGTAACTCATGGGGAGTGGGTATCGAGCAGTCTTGCATCGATTAATTCGCACTCACGATAAAAGTCAGTCTGCTGCTCGCCCAGATATGGCGCACAGTGCGAAAGCACCTGCAGCACAGCGCGATGGATGGTCTGCTGGGGCGTTTGGGGTGACCCGGTCAAATGCTCAAAGCTCAGCCAGTACATCAGCGTCATCGCCATGCTGTCTGCAACATGCTCGAGCCGCTGCGGGTGAGCGTTGATATCCACGGATGCAAGCAGCGCCGCCGCAAGTTGCTTGGTGGTCTGACGTTTCAGTGACAGCAGGCGCGTCATGCCCCGGTCAATCTCGGGGTAGCGCTGCATGAGATCACTCTGGTTCAAATACAGGAAGCGGTACTGGTACATCACTTCCATCAGTACCGTCAAAAACAACCAGCTCCGCTCCAATGGATTGCTGTCCTCGAGAAAGGCGTCTTCCAGAATGGGCGTCGCCAGCATGCCCGCGAGTTCCCGGTAACACTGGGAAAACAGCGAGGAGAGGATGTTGTCTTTACCTTTGTAGTGGTAATAAAGATTGCCCGGGCTGATGTCCAGCTCGAGTGCGATGTCACTGGCTGTGACATTACGCTCCCCGCGCTCATTGAAGAGCTCGGTGGCGACGACCAGAATGCGTTCGGCGGTTTTCATGGGGTCCCAGTGTACCGTGCCAAGACGGTGTGCGATGCGCCGCGCACTGCAGGCCCCGCCACCTCCTGAAACGAGTTTCGGATGCTCGCGTGAATCTGCGCCCGGTTTGACGGGATCCCGCCGCATCGCGTTGAAAGCGGACATCCATAAAAAAGGGGAGCAACGCTCCCCCGAAAAAAAACGGACTTTAAAAGGTGGGTTTAGGCAGTCTTACCAAACTTGGTCTTTAGATCGTCAAAGCGGGACTTCGCTTTTTTCATCTGTGCTTCCAGCTTGGAGCGATCAGCCAGTGAGTCGAGCTCTAGATCAGCCAGGGCTTTCAGCGCCTCTTTCTCGACAGCCGTGCCACGCTTAACCAATGACTTGTAGAGATCCTCGGCCTGCTTGCGACGCTCGCTGAGGCGGGTTTGTGCCTCGTCTACCTGCTCCTGCAGATTGGCGAACTGCTCCAGTACCTGATCGTAGGCCTTGCCGTATACGCCCAGGCCTGCGAGCAACGCGTTGCGGCCGGTATCGATGGCCTTGGGTCGCGCTCGGGTTTTGGCTTTGGTGCTGGCCTTGGCCTTGGTTTTAGCGGCCGGCTTTTTCTTCGCTGGGGCCTTTTTGGCCTTGGCGGGGGCTTTCTTTACCGCAGCTTTCTTCGCTGCAGCCTTGGGTGCTGCTTTGGTTTTGGCGTCTGCCATGATCTTTCTCCTCGTTGAGGTGTGTTGAATTCGAGGGGCAGTGTGGCGTCGAAAATTAGAATCCGCCCTCTAAAAACCCGAGGGGCCGCGGCAATTTGTCACAGGTTAAAATAATATGGCATGGTAACTGCCAATTTAATGGGTGTTCACGAGGTGCCAGCGATGAGAGCAGTGTTAAAAGTAGCGGCCGTCCTCGCCGCCTTGTTCGTGGTGGCTGCCCTGGTATTACTGCGCGACGGCGAGCGCATCATCCCTCAGGGCGAGGGCAAGGTTGAACTGGAAGCGGGTGTGTTCGAGGCATTTCCTCTGCCTAGTTATGCGGCCGCCGCAATCAGTGATGACTACAAAAGTTATTTCATCGAGGTCGAGCCCGGGATCAAGATCCATGTGCTTGAGATCGGTCAGGGGTACCCGGTCTACCTCCAACATGGGAATCCGACAACGGGTTTGCTGTATCGAAAGGTCGCAGAGCTGCTGCCTTTGGATCGCGTCAGGGTCATCATGCCGACCATGGTGGGGCTCGGTTTCTCCACTAAGATCCCGGCGAGCGAACACACCCTCGATAACCACATGCGCTGGATGAACCGTGTGTTGACGACACTCAATCTGACAGAGGCAGTCTATGTGGGTCAGGATTGGGGTGGGCCCGTGGGCATGGGGGCCTTGTCGCTGTCACCCGGGGTGCTGAAAGGGGCTGTGATCATGAATACAGGGTTTAGCGCCCCCCGTGCCCCCATGGATCTGAGCAGTGCCCATGCGCTGGTGAAAACACCGCTGCTCGGGGAGCTCGTCGTCGAGGCGATGTCTCCCCTATTTTTCGCGCGCTTGGCAGAGGTGCAGGGTGATCCGGCTACGATGCCGCCGGAGGTCATGGATCTTTATCGACGTCCCCTCGAGGACAGCGGCAATGGCAAAGCGACGCTGGCGCTCATGCGAATGGTGGCAGATGGGCCTGACCATGCCAGTGCGCCTGCGCTACGGAACATTGAGCGCTACGTGGAGGGATTGGATATTCCGGCAGAGCTGGTCTGGGGAATGAACGACCCCATTCTGGCCAAGGGCCTGCCCGTTATGCAGGGACTGTTTCCAGCCGCACCAGTCACCGAGACCGAGGCGGGCCATTTTCTGCAGGAGGAGGTGCCCGAGACGATTGCAGCAGCGGTACTGCGTATTGTTGAAAGGGCGCAGAAAAACTGAACAAAGCCTATGCAAAAGCCGTTTGGTAGCTTTGCACACTAGGCCAAATATCTTTGCGACGCGTAAAGCGATAAAATCACGCCCCCAAAACTCACCTCCACCGGAAGTATTGATTCACCGATGACTGACAACAGCGTCAAAAGCAGCCGTTTTTCCCGCCGCCGATTGTTCGGCTCGGCGGTGTTTACGACTGCCGGTTTGGCGGTCTGTTTTGTGGTGCTGGTGGGCAAGCCGCAAACCCAGCCGACCCAGTTTCCGGAACCGCGCCGCCCATTGGTGGACGTCATCCTGGCCGCGCCTGCCGATCACAGCATCTCGGTTCGCACGCAAGGTACCGTCGAGCCGGTAAGGCGTGTCGGATTAGTTGCGCAGGTCAGTGGAAAAGTGGAGAGCGTGAGTGATCGATTCCTCGACGGGCGTTTCTTCAAGGCGGGGGACATCCTGCTGCAGCTTGAAAAAGCGGATTATGAATTTGCCATTGCCAGAGCACGTGCTCAGGAAGCGGCTGCCGCACAACGCGTCGCAGAGGAGCGAGGCCGTAACCTGCAGGCGCAGCGAGAGTGGCGCGAGCTCGGTACCAGCGAGGCGAACGATCTGTTTTTGCGCAAGCCGCAACTCCGCGCCGCCGAGGCTTCGCTCGCCGCAGCTCAGGCAGATGTGGCCGCGGCCGAACTGGCATTGGAACGGACAACGGTTCGTGCTCCGTTTGACGGCCGACTGGAGAAGAAGTCGGTTGACCTTGGTCAGTTCGTCGCGCCCGGTACCGCGTTGGCACAGATTTACGCGACAGAGCGAGTCGAGGTGCATCTGCCTATCAGTGACTCTCAGCTCGCACTACTAGAGCTGCCGCTGTTTGAAACAGCCGTTGAGGCCTACCCGGAGGTGGTCTTGAGCGCGCGGTTCGGCGGTGAGCGCTGGCAGTGGCCGGGCAAAATTGCCCGCGTTGAAGCCAGCATCGATCGCGACAGCCGCGTCACCTTTGCGATTGCGGAAGTGAGCAATCCGTTTGGGGAGAGCGGTTCACAAAGACCACCGCTGACGCCAGGTTTGTTCGTGGAGGCGAGCATTAGCGGCAAACCGATTCAGCAATCGGTTGAATTACCCGCTACTGCTTTGCGCGGTGACAACACCGTGCTTCTGGTGAACGAAAACAGCCGACTGGAACGACTACCGGTAGAATTGCTCAGACGCGAGCAGCAACGAGTCTGGGTGCGTGGTATCAGCGCTGGAGCGCAGGTCGTTGCGGAGC
>JAAEZV010000071.1 GCA_018222695.1 Gammaproteobacteria bacterium | reverse complement strand
GATTACCACCGTGTGCACATGCCCATCAGCGGTCACTTGGTGAAGACGCGCTATGTTCCCGGGGATCTTTTCTCTGTGAATGCCGCGACGGTTGAGCGGGTCGATGGTCTGTTGGCACGCAATGAGCGGCTGGTCTGCTTTTTTGAAACCGACCAAGGCGGCGTTGCGGTGGTTTTAGTGGGCGCCATGATTGTCGCGGGCATCGCCACGGTGTGGGGCGGGCGGGAAGCGCCGGGCGGTCAAATACGCGAGCAGGTATGGTCGGCGGATGAAGCCCCGCTGTTGGAGGCGGGTCAGGAATTGGGTCGCTTTTTTCTCGGCTCGACGGTCGTGCTGGTGACCGAAGCGGGTGATCTCGAGTGGGCCGATGAGGCGGGTGATACCGTCAAGGTTCGCGCTGCGCTCGCGCAGACGCCTGAGCGGGCAGAGTCCTACTAAAGAGCCCGATTAAGTAGTAGCCAAAGTGGCCACGATCTGCCGAAAACTCTCAAAGCGCTCGCTGCTGATAACACCGTTCTCAACCGCAGCGGTCAGTGCACAGCCGGGTTCGCTCTGATGCTGGCAGTCCCGGAAGCGGCACTCGCCCAAAAAGGGTGAGAACTCCCTGAAGCCATTGAAGACGGTTTCAGGTGCCACGTGGGTCAGCCCGAAGTCGCGCACGCCGGGCGAGTCGATGAGCCGGCCACCCCCGGGCAGGTGGAACAGCTCGGCAGTGGTGGTGGTGTGTCGGCCTTTGTCGGCGACTTCGGACAGCGCGCCGACGCGAATCGATGCTTCCGGCAGCAAGCGTTGAATCAGCGAGGATTTCCCCACTCCCGATTGTCCTACCAGCACCAGCGTGTCACGCCCGATGAGCGTTGTCAGATCGCTGGCGCCGGGCAGTTCATGGTGGGTGGTCAGCGTGCGGTAGCCCAGCTCGCCATACCGGTCGAGCTGTCTTACCAGTTCATCGCCAGGCTCGAGCAGGTCGGCCTTATTGAGCACCAATGCGGCCTCGACCTCCATGTTCTCTGCCGCAACCAGATAACGGTCAATCAAGTTGGCTTGGGGCGCGGGCTCCGGCGCAAAGACAATCAGCATCAGGTCTATATTGGCGGCGACAGGGCGTAGCCGCCCTTGTGGATCGGGCCGCTGCGGGACATTGCGTCGCGTGACCAACGCATCCACTACGCCGGTTTCCTCCGTCGGTAGCCAGAGAATTTCGTCACCGGCCACCGGGGATTCGAGGTGCGCCCGCAGATGGCAGAGCAGGCGATCGCCAGAGCGTGTCTCAATGAGTGCCTGCTTGCCATAACGCGCGATCACCACGCCGGGCTGCCCTGTCTCTGCGGGAGCATCACCTGCGGACGAGCGCTGCGCCTTGATTCGGCGGGTTTGTTGATCGGTGAGGCGACGTTTGGTCATCGTGCTAGTGTATGACACCCAGCGGCGCTCGGCGCATTGACAGACGAGCACAGTGGGTTGGTGTGGCTAGCGTCGAGCAGAGAAGGAGTGAGGTAATGGCGGTCAGTGACCACAATTTGATTTGGGTCGACATGGAGATGACCGGGTTGATCCCCGAAGCGCATCGCGTCATAGAAATCGCCACTATCGTCACTGATTCAAACCTGACCGTGCTGGCGGAAGGCCCGGTGCTTGCGATCCATCAGCCGCCTGAGGCGCTTGACGCGATGGACGAGTGGAATACCCGCACTCACACGGGCTCAGGCCTGGTCGATCGCGTTCGCGCGAGTACTGTGTCGGAATCGGCAGCCGCCGAGTTGACGCTTGAGTTCCTCCGCCAGTGGGTGCCCGAGGGAAAATCGCCGATGTGCGGCAATTCCATTTGTCAGGACCGACGCTTCATGGCACGCCATATGCCGGAGCTCGAGACATTTTTCCACTACCGGAATCTGGATGTCAGCACGCTCAAGATACTGATGCAGCGGTGGCGACCGGACTTGCCCGAAGCGCCCAAGCAGGGTGCACACCAGGCGCTTGAGGATATTCGCGAGTCGATCGAGGAATTGCGGCACTACCGTATGCATTTCCTGCGTGTCGAGTCACCCTAAAGCGAAGCGCAATAGAAAGCGAAACCCTCCCGGTGGAGGCAGCGGCGCTGTTGAGCGCGGTGCTTTAATGATGAGTCAGTGGTGTTGCGCGAGCGCCCACTGAACATGTTCGCGCACCAACTCTGAGGGATCCTCCAGCGCCGCTTGCAGCGCTGTGCGGATGGCATCACTCGATTCGGCGTTACCCAAGGCAATGGCGACATTGCGGCGCCACTGTTCAAAGCCGATGCGGCGAATCGCTGAGCCTTCAGTGCGAGCGAGAAAGGTCGGCTCGTCCCAATTGAAGCACTCCACTAGGTCGATCGCATCGAGTCCATGGCGGGGCGTGAAATCAGGTTCCCCGGTCTGCTGGGCAAACTTGTTCCAGGGACATACCAGCTGACAGTCATCGCAACCATAAATGCGATTGCCCATGGCCGGCCGCAGTGATTCGGGAATCACGCCGTCGAACTCAATGGTCAGGTAGGAGATGCACTTCCGCGCATCGAGGACCCAGGGGGCGGTAAAAGCATTCGTGGGACAGACATCGAGGCAAGCACGGCAACTGCCGCAATGCTCAGTATCCTGCGGCGGATCCGGGGGCAGCGGGATATCGGTATAGATTTCGCCGAGGAAGAACCAGGACCCCGCTTTGTCGTTTAACAGCATGGTGTTCTTGCCAATCCAGCCAAGGCCTGCATTCTCGGCCAGCGCCCGCTCCAGCACGGGGGCGCTATCAACAAAGGCGCGATACTGTCCACCGCCCAACTGCGCCTCGATGCGCTTAGCCAATTTGGCCAGTCTGCCTCGTATCAGCTTGTGATAGTCGCGCCCGAGCGCGTAGCGAGAGATATAGGCCTTCTCGGATGAAGCCAGCACGGCCTCGGGGTCCTCTCCCTCGGGCAGATAATCCATTCGTGCGGTGATGACGGTGCAAGTGCCCGGTACGAGCGCATCCGGATGGGTGCGTTTTTGACCATGGCTGGCCATCCACTCCATTTCACCGTGGTAGCCGGCCTCCAGCCATTTGGCGAGATAGTCTCGGTGCTGGGCGAGATCAATGCCGGTAAAACCCAGCGCCTGAAAGCCCAGCTCCTGACCCCACTGACGGATCGTGTCCAGAGGCACAGCGTCGGCAGGATCAGGGGAGCGACCGGTGTCGGCAATAGGGTCTGTCATGTTGGGATTGTGACAGATGCCCGGCCCGGCGCGGTACACTTGATAGATGAGCGAGCCCTTGTCCCATCATCGAGAATTTGAGTTGTCTGACGAGACGGCGACGCTTGCCTTGGGCAGCCAAGTGGCAGGCGAGGCGCAGGTCCCACAGGTGATTTTTCTGCGCGGCGATCTGGGTGCCGGCAAGACGACCTTTAGTCGTGGGTTCTTGCGTGGGCGAGGCCATGATGGGTCGGTGAAGAGCCCGACCTACACCTTGGTCGAGCCTTATGAGTCGGTGCCCGGCGGACCGGTCTTTCACCTCGATCTTTACCGGCTCGGGGATGCGCAGGAGTTGGCTTACCTCGGGCTGGGTGACTATCTTTCTGCAGAGGGTATTCTGCTCATTGAGTGGCCCGAGCGCGCTGAGGCGCAGCTGCCGCCGGCTACCCTCGACATTACGTTGACGCCCGAGGGCTCAGGACGAAAAGCCACGGTGCGCGCCGCCGATCCCGTCTTACTCGAAGCGCTGTCGGACTGAGATGCTCTTGAATTGGAAACAGGCCGTCAGTGACATCCCGGTAGCGGTACGTCTTCGGGGCGCGCACGCTTTGCTCATGATAATTGCGGCGATCGCGATGGTGCTGGTGTCTGCGCCGACTGTCTCCGCGGCTGACGTCGACGCAGTGCGACTGTGGCGCGCACCCGACCATACCCGGGTGGTACTCGATCTCTCTGGCGCTACTGACTTCAGCACGCTGTCACTCGAGAACCCCGAGCGATTCGTGGTCGATTTATCGCAGAGTCGATTAAGCGCGAGCCTGACCTCGTTGCCGCTCGAGGGAACACCGATCAGCCGGGTGCGCTCGGGTATTCGGCAGGGCACAGATCTGCGCCTTGTTTTTGACCTCAGTGCATCGGTCCGCACCTCGGTGTTTCTATTGCCACCGAATGACACCACGGGTCATCGAGTGGTGATCGACCTGTTTGATAAGACCCCCACCGCGGAGCCCAAGCCGGTGTTGTCGGTGGAGTCGCTGGAGGGCCGTCGCGATATTGTGATTGCCATCGATCCTGGGCATGGCGGTGAAGACCCCGGCGCGTCGGGGCCGGGCGGGCTGAGAGAGAAAACCGTGGTGCTGCAGATTGCGCGTCGTCTGGAAAATCAACTGGCGAAAATCCCCGGCTTCAAGCCGATGCTGGTGCGTACCGGGGACTATTACGTGAGCCTGAAAAATCGCCGCGACAAGGCGCGGGCGTTGGAGGCGGATTTGTTTGTCTCGATTCACGCCGATGCGTTTCGGGAAAAATCGGCCCACGGCGCGTCGGTCTACGCGCTCTCAATGCGTGGGGCGACCTCCACTACGGCACAATATCTCGCCGACACCGAGAATGCGGCTGATCTGGTAGGGGGGGTAGAACTGGCAGAGATGGATCCCATGTTGGCGGGGGTGCTGGCAGATTTGTCGATGACGGGTACGCTGGACGCCAGCCTGAATTTGGGTGCGCTGATTCTGGAGCAGATCGACGGCGTCGCCCGCTTACATAAGAAGCGGGTGGAGCAGGCCGGCTTCGCGGTACTGAAGTCCCCGGACGTGCCCTCGCTGCTGATTGAGACAGGATTTATCTCCAACCCGGGTGAAGCCGAGCGTCTTGCCACACCGGCTTATCAGGACAAGATGGCGAGAGCGATTCGTCGTGGCATACAGAGCTGGTTCGCCCGCCAACCACCGCCCGGTACATTGCTTGCGTGGCAGCGAGAACAGGGGGGCAGGGAGGTCACTATTGCCGCAGGGGATACACTGTCAGAAATTGCAGAGCGATATGGTGTGACTGTCGCTTCGATCAAAACCAACAACGGACTCAGTCGCGACGTGATCTATGTGGGCCAGACATTGGTGATACCCGAGGCATGAGCGTGATCCGACTCCTAGAGCCGCGACTCGCCAATCAGATCGCAGCAGGCGAAGTGGTGGAGCGCCCTGCTTCGGTGGTCAAGGAGGCGGTGGAGAACAGTCTTGATGCGGGCGCTACGCGGGTCGACATTGATGTCGAGGCCGGCGGCACCAGGCTGCTGCGGATTCGCGACAACGGCGCTGGGATTAGCGAGGCCGATATGGCGCTGTCGCTGGCGCGTCATGCGACCAGCAAAATCGATTCCATAGAAGATCTGGAGGCAGTGGCCTCACTCGGCTTTCGCGGCGAAGCGTTGGCCTCGATCGCCTCGGTTTCACGGCTAGTCCTGACTTCGAATACGGACGAGCACTCCGCACAAGGGCAGCAAGCCCTGTGCGAAGGGCGCGAGATGGCAGTCTCGGTGCGCCCGGCGCCGCACCCCCGCGGCACCACCCTCGAGGTGCGTGATTTGTTTTACAACACCCCCGCCCGGCGAAAGTTTCTGCGCACCGAGAAAACGGAGTTTGGGCATGTCCATGAGGTCATTAAGCGTCAGGCGCTGTCCCGACCGGACGTGACGTTTACGCTGCACCACAACGGCAAGCAAACGCTACAGCTGGGTGCGGCAGAGAGTGACAGTGAGCGCAATCGTCGCATTGCGACGATTTGTGGCAAAGACTTCGCCGAGCACACGGTGACGATCGAGCGCGAGGCGGGTTCGCTCAAACTCTGGGGCTGGGTGGCGGAACCGACCTTTTCCCGGAGCCAGGCAGATCTGCAGTATTTCTTTGTGAACGGTCGGGTGATCCGCGACAAGTTGGTCTCCCATGCCATCCGGCAGGCCTATCGCGATGTGCTGTTTCATGGTCGTCACCCGGCTTTTGTGTTGTTTCTCGAGCTGGATCCGGCGGGCGTTGATGTGAATGTGCATCCGACCAAGCACGAGGTGCGGTTCCGCGATAGCCGCGGGGTGCACGACTTTTTATTCGGCACATTGTCCCGGGCGCTGGCAGATGTCAGACCGGGCCAAAGCCAGTCGCCGACTGCGGCGGAAATGATCGAGTCGGCCGCCCATCAATCCACCATGGGGCTGTCGCCCGGCGGATTACCCGCTGCATTTTCAGGGCAGCTTGGGGGGTCAATCAGCGGCGCGGGCGGCGACCGCGGGCAGTTTGGCACGGTGGGCACTAGATATGCCTCGCCCATGCTGCAGCGGGCGAGCAATGCGCCCCAGCCAGAGTTCAGTGACCCATCTGCCGAGATTCCGCCGCTGGGGTTTGCCGTGGCGCAGCTTCATGGTGTGTACATCCTTGCCGAGAATCAGCACGGGATGGTGCTGGTCGATATGCACGCGGCGCACGAGAGAATTACCTATGAAAGATTGAAAAAGGCCAGAGAGGGTGCCGGCATCACGCGTCAGCCGTTGCTGGTGCCCATTACGCTCGCTGTATCGAATAGAGAGGCGGCGATCGCCGCTGAGCAGGCTGAAGAGTTGGCGTCGCTGGGCGTGTTGGTTGAAGCGGTCGGCGAGGAGGCGGTGGTCTGTCGAGAACTTCCTGCGCCGCTCAAAGATGCCGATGCGGAAGCGCTGGTGCGGGACGTGCTGTCTGACCTTCTCGAGTTCGGCACCAGTGACCGTATTGCCAGCTCACTCGATGAGTTGCTTTCGACCATGGCCTGTCACGGTTCGGTGCGCGCCAATCGCCGTTTGACGCTGCCAGAGATGAATGCGCTTTTGCGCGATATGGAAGAGACTGAGCGATCCGGGCAGTGCAACCATGGTCGGCCCACCTGGGTGCAGCTGGGTATGGCAGATCTGGACAAACTGTTTCTGCGCGGACGCTGATCGTGACCGAACCCGTGTTGGCCTTGATGGGCCCCACCGCGTCGGGCAAGTCGGCATTGGCCGAGCGGCTCGCCGAGGCCTTTGACGCCGAGCTGATCAGCGTGGATTCGGCTTTGGTGTATCGCGGCCTTTCGATCGGCGCTGCCAAACCGGACTATCCGCATCATCTCGTTCATATGCGGGAACCTGATGATCCCTACACCGCCGCCGATTTCGGGAGCGATGCCAAGCAGTGTATTGACGAGATTCGGGGTAGAGGGCGGCGGCCCATTCTGGTCGGCGGCAGCATGCTGTACTTTCGGGCGCTTATTCAGGGGCTCGACGACATCCCCGCTATTGACCCGACAATACGTGCCGATATCGAGGCCGAAGCGCAGCGGTCTGGCTGGCCAGCTCTGCATCAGCAACTCAGTGAAGTCGACCCTGAGACCGCCGATCGATTACACCCCAATCACAGTCAGCGGATCTGCCGCGCACTGGAGGTGTATCGCGGTACCGGCACACCGCTGAGTGAATGGCAGCAGGGAAACCCCGCCCCCGCATCAGACGACTATGAATGTATTGCCCTTTGCCCCGAGGATCGCGCCGTCTTGCATGCGCGAATCGCCAGCCGACTGGACGCCATGTTTGATCAAGGTTTGGTAGAGGAGGTCAGCCACCTTCATCAGCGGGAAGGCTTGCATATCGATTTGCCCGCTATTCGGGCAGTGGGCTATCGGCAGGTATGGTCCTACCTCGAGGGAGAAATAGACCTCGCTACCTGTCGTGAAAAGGTGCTGGCTGCTACGCGCCAGCTTGCGAAGCGACAGCTGACCTGGCTGCGCGGCTGGCCTGATTTGACCTGGATCTGGACAGACGAAGCAGGTCAGCTGACCCGCGGACCCGATTCGGCCTTAGACCCCTCTGAAGTCAGCGATCACAGG
>JAAEZV010000070.1 GCA_018222695.1 Gammaproteobacteria bacterium | reverse complement strand
AGTTGGGCATCGGGGTGCAGGAGAATCCGGCGGTGGGGCTGTTCCGCTTTCTCGAATACCTGCCGGCGACCGAGGTATTGAGCGTCATCTCCCTGCTGATGATCGTGATCTTCTTTGTGACCTCAGCCGATAGCGGCGCCATGGTGCTCAACATGCTGAGCGCCAAAGGGGTGGATAACACCCCCGCCCTGCAGCGCACGCTCTGGACCCTGGTGATTGCGTTGGCGGCGTCACTGCTACTACTTGGCGGCGGGTTGCAGGCCCTGCAGACCGCCACGATTGCCAGCGCACTGCCCTTTGCGATTGCGATGCTCGGTGCGTTCTGGGGTTTTGGTAAAGCCATCGTGGCTGACGGTGCCAAACGTCAAGCGCACTCGATCCATGCACCACCCGTGATGGCGGCGGAGGGCTGGCGTGATCGTCTGCGGTTACTCCTAGACTACCCCGATGACCGGACGGTGCAAACTTTTCAGCGCAACACCGTGCACACCGCCATGCAGTCGTTTGCCGGTGAATTGGCAGAGCGCGGCGTGGAAGCCCGGGTCGTGGCGGAAGACGACGCGCTCTCTGTCCGGTTAGAGGTCTCCCACGGCGACGAGGTCGACTTCACCTATGAGGTGCGGGCAAGTCATCACCCGCTACCCGATGCTTCGATTGGCGTCGCTGATGGTAGCGCTGAGGCTGGAGGCTTCTTCCGCGCCGAGGTGCACTTGGCGGAGGGCGGCCAGGACTACGACGTGATGGGCTGGTCTCAGGAGCAGATCATTGTTGATATCCTCAACCAATATGAGGACCACCTGCACTTCCTGCACACCGTCAGAGAATAGCTCAGGGCGCGGATAGCGCCCTATTGCACGATCGTGACCGGGTGAATCGGCGCCTTGGTCCGATCGGGGTTGATCTCCAGCATCCGGGGGATCATGGCATTGAGCGCGGCCTGCCGGTTTTCCGGAGCGGGGTGTGTACTGAGAAACTCCGCGGGCCGCTCGTCGTTAAGGTCTCCCATTTTTTGCCACAGTGTGACCGCGGCCTCGGGGTCGTAGCCCGCCTTGGTCGCCAACACCATACCCATCACGTCGGCTTCGTTCTCAGCGTCGCGACTATTGGGGAGTGTGAGGGCCACGTTGGCCAGCACCGCCGCGCCGGCCATTGCCGCGCCACTGTTATCAGAGGCTGCGCCAATCACTGCCACCCCCGCGGCTGTGGCCATGGCTCGGGACATCCGTTCGGCGGTGTGGTTCGCCAGCGCGTGCGAAATTTCGTGGCCCATGATTTGCGCAAATTCATCATCGGTCAGTTCGAGCTGATCAAATAGCCCCGTATAGACCGCCATCCGACCCCCTGCCATGCACCAGGCGTTGACGGTCTCCGCATCATCAACAATGGCCACGCTCCACTTCCAGTCTGCGCTTGCGGGGAAGTCGGCCACGGCAATCGAGACCAGCCGCCCCGTGATTCGCGCGACCCTTGCAACCGTTAGCGGGTCGCCGACCAGTTTGTCTTCGTCGTCCAACTGCCGGACGGTATCGAGGTACGCAGCTTCTGACTCGATAATCGCGGCATCGGGGGAGATGATGATGAACTGGGTGCGCCCGGTCGGACTCACCGCGCAGCTGGATAGGAGCACCCATACAGCCAAAATGGCCCATTGTTTGGTGCGCATGATCATTTTGTCGTGGCCCATTCGTCAGCTCCTTCTGATCTCGCTGTCATAGTCAGACAGCCTAGCGAACGCCGTGTTCCATCGTTTGGGTATTTATCACGCTGCGGCGCGTCATGCGGGGGTATCTCAGTCCGGTGCGGGTGTTATCCGGGCTCCGATTCGGCCCCTGCCGTGACACGCAGCAAGCCGCGATAGACGCCCCGCGCATTCGATTCGCCGGTGATCACGCGATACACATCCTCGCTGATGGGCAGACTGATGCCTATTTCCCGGGCCAGCTCAATCACGGTTGGGGCGCTTTTTACCCCCTCGGCCACCATATGCATGCTGTCGATGATGTCCTCGATCGAACGGCCTTTTGCCAGCTCCATGCCGACATGGCGGTTCCGACTCTGCGGGCTGGTGCAGGTGGCGATCATGTCGCCCATGCCCGCCAGGCCCGCAAAAGTCTCGGCCTTGCCGCCCAGCGCTTCACCGAGTCTGCTCATCTCGGCCAAGCCGCGAGTAATGAGTGCCGCGCGTGTATTGTCACCCGCGCCCAGCCCGTCGCCCATGCCCACCGCAATGGCAATAATATTTTTTAACACGCCTCCGAGCTCGCACCCGACGACGTCCTGATTGGTGTAAACGCGGAACAGGCCATTGTTCAAGGTGGGTTGTAGTGCGAGGGCAGCGTCATGCTCCTCAAGCGCCAGCACACTGGCCGCCGCTTGGCCTGCAACAATCTCGCGGGCGAGGTTGGGTCCGGTCAGCACCCCGGGAATGCAGTGTGGCGACACGTCGCGGATGATCTCGGTCATGCGCATCCGGCTGCCCTTCTCCAGCCCCTTGCTCAAACTGATCACGGGAATATCCCGCGGCATATCGGGCAGGGCATTCGCCAGCACTTCACGGAAGTGGCTACTAGGAACGGCAATCAATACGGCGTCGGCATTCTCAACCGCGACTTTTAGCGCGCTCGTGGCGGTGAGCTTGGGGTGGAGCGTGGCGTCCGCCAGATAGCGCGTATTGGTATGGTATTGGTTGATCTCATCCACGATCTGCGCGTCGCGCGCCCACAGCACGGCGTCGCATTGGCGGCTGATCACTGAAGCAGTAGTGGTGCCCCATGAGCCCCCACCGAGCACCGCAATCTTAGAGCGTCTCACGGGCAACATCCCTCAGCGTGCTGGCACCGCGATCGGCAATGCTCAGCGCGCGAATCACCTCAAGGCGACGAATCAGCTGATTCAGCCCCTCTGCTTGACGAGACCGCCCTTCAGCGTTGCTCACCAGCCCGCGACTCACCAGCATTTTCCATGCGTTGGCAAAAAGCAGTTTTCCAATTGAGGCCTCGCTGCTGATCCTGCGCTGCAAGTATGCCTGCTTGCCATAGCTCATGCACCGCTCGATAAAGGCATCCTCCTCTATCGGCTCTCCGTCTGAGTGGCGGATCAGAATGTCAGTGCCAATGCTGTAGGCCTCGGCAAAAACGGTCAGTGCCACGTGCCCCAGTTTCGGTGACAGCCGATTCATGATCAGTCGCGCATTGTCGGGGCTCTCACTCAACAAGGCCTGCCAGTCAGGTTCGTCACGGCATAGCTCGGCGTCGATCTGCTGCTCGAATAACTGCGTGCCGGGGTAGAAGAATTCGAATTTAAAGAGATCCCGCAGCTCTTGTACCTCGGACCAGAACTGCGAGAGGGACTCGTGACTTTCACGTTGTTCACTGACTGCCAGTAGCGCCAGCTCTGCTACCGCACGCGTGAGGAAAAAATGCACAATGGTGTTGCGATAGAAGCTGGCGATCGGCGCCTGACCCTCAGCGATGCCATAGACCGTCTCCGGGCCGCCTTCGAATCGGGTAATGATGCCCTCCTCCATCATGTTCGCCAGCAGGTTGCCTATTTCTTCTGCGTAATTGAGGTTGAAGTCGGGCGACAGCCTCACGCCGCGGGCCGTGGCCCATTCGGTCATGATCGAGACCTCTTTGACGATTTCCGGCTCGGTTAAGGCCCTCGGAAAGGCGCCTAACAGTGCGGTAGAGACGACCGCCGGGAACGTGGCGGGCGTGACGCGATTGGCCTCCACGGCGACTTGAAAGGCGATCTTCGAGATCGCCAGCTGGTCCTCCGGATCGGGTGCTGCGTCAAGTCGGACAGGCTCTCCGAAGTCCACGTGAATCCTGCCCATTGGGCGGGCGAGACTTTTCAGGTAGCGGATCATCCAGCCAACAGATTCGGGTGCCTTGGGTGTGCCTGACTGCTCGCGGGCGTACTCTTCCGCGTCTCTGACAAGGTCGTAGGAAACCGACACGGGGATAATGTGAATATCCCGTGACCCCGCGTGGTGCGCGCCTTCCAACACGTATTTGAGAAGCCCGTATTTGGGTGGCATCAACTTCCCGAGCCGCGAGCGCGTGCCCTCAAAGGACCAGGTCATCGGGAAGCGCTTTTCCATTAAATAGCCGATGTACTGCTTGAGGCTCAGCTTGTAGACCTCGTTGTCCTGAAAACTGCGGCGAATGAAGATGCCGCCGGCCCGCCTCAAGAAGAACCCCAGAATCGGGATATTCAGGTTGGCGCCACCAAAGAAATGCGGCATCGGGAAGTCATTGTCGAACAGGAGCTTGGGGACCACGAATCCGTCGATGTAGGTTTTATGTGTCCAGAGCAGCGCTGACGGATAATGGCGGACGATATGCCGTATGCGCTCGAGATCATTGGGGTCGTAGTGCAGTGTTTTCTCATAGCCCAGTCCCAGACAAATCCCGCACAGCTTGGCCCACACATCGAGCCAGAAGCGGGTGGGTATCGAAATCATTTCCCGCAGGTACTCGCTGGCTTCTGCCCTCACCACTTTGCTGGGCTGCTCCCGGTCGTTGGCGATGTCTAGCAGAGCAGCCTTGAAGGCACGGTTATTGCGAATGCTTTGGTGAACATAGCGGGGCACTTTGTAGCGGCCACCGATCAATTGACGCTCGGCAATGTCTATAACAACGGCCGCCTGCCTCGCCACAAATAGCGCGAAGTCCTCTGGCTCGTTCGCGGCGGATAATCCTGTTTTGCCTTGAAAACGTGCAGCGAGGTCTGTGTTCGCACCCGGCTCGCCAATGGTGAGGTGGACACGCTCGGGGTTTAGTCGCGCGACACGGTCAGCCAACCAACCCGGGGGCCTGCGTTCTCCGCCGCTCAGCACGTCGCGTAATCTGGGTCCTGAGCGGGTGCCTCTTTCGGCTCGTAGCCAAGATACTCGGAGTGGCGCCACCGTGGCGTTTGGGTACTGTTGAAGCGCTTCCGCTAGTGCAGCGACATTCAGGGCTTTACGGTCATCGCGCAGATCCAGCAGCTCGATCGTGTGGTCGATTGATTGGTTGGCGTGTAAGGCGATCCAGTTTTCCAATAGTTGTTTTTCGAAGCGCCGTGTTGTGTCGAGCAGGAAGATGACCTTCTCGGCAGAGGCGGGCCAGGGATTGTGGGCGAGCTGATTCTGCAACGAAATGGCCAGACTCACTCAGTGCCTCGTGGCCGGAGCCTCTGGGTCGAAGCCACTCTGCAGACTGGCCGATTGCGCCCCATCGAGCGTGGCGCTTTGTTTGGTGCCATTTTTTGACGACACGATGCCTTGCTCCTTTGACTCGCTTGCCGACTGTTTGAGCGCTACCTTCCTTCGCCGGCCGCGCACCTCGGGCTTCAAATCATCGGGCGTATTGCGGCGCGCCTTGGCCGTCTCTTCTGCAGAGAGCTCTGGCTGACCCAGTGTTCTCAGAAATGCATTGCGGACCTCGGCCACGTGCTCATCGATATTTGCAACAGACCAATCGGTGGTCTCAATGGCCGGCAGTATATCGACATGCACGGTACCGCTTCTAAAAATTTTGTCTCCCTTTGGAGAGATGTCGCCAGAGTTGTGAATGACGACCGGCACAATGGGGACACCGGACTGAATCGCCACATGGAAGCCGCCCTTTTTAAATGCACCTAGCTTCGGTGTTGGAGCACGCGTGCCCTCAGGCGCTATGACGAGACTTTTCTTTTCGTCCTGCATTGCCTGTACCAGCGGCTTCATGGTTTCGATGGCTGCTTGCCGGTCGCTGCGATCAATAAAAACAACGCCCGCCGCACCCATCAGAGGGCCGATGACAGGTAGGTTTTTCAGCTCCCGCTTACCGACGCCCACAATATCCCGGCGGATTAAGCTTGCCATGATCAGCATGTCCGCATTGCTTTGGTGGTTGAACATAAAGATCGCTGGGCGCTGTTTCCAGAGGTGCTCGCGGCCACGCACATCGAGATCCAATCCGATCAACGCGCTGGCGGTTTCGGCGAACAGCGAAATCGAGAAGTTGAGAGAATCCCGCCGTGAGCCACTCAAGGCATAGAGCGGCAAGCCCATCATGAAGCTCCCCACGAGCGATCCGGTTGCGGCAAGTGAGCGCACGACTTGACTGCTCGTGGCGTTACCCCGGCTGCTGAAGTCGGCCATCAACCAATTTTCCTCGCGGGCGATCTTCTTTAACTCGCGGTTTCCGTTTAACACCACCGGGCGCCCTGCCGTTTCCAGCAATTCGATGTCGTCGGTGCTGTCGCTGTAGAAGAAGCAATTTTCCAGATCGCTGCCCTGTTGCGCCGTGAAACGCTCGGCGGCATGGACTTTGCCGATACCAAAACAGGTGGGCTGCACGACGCCGCCCGTGAATTGGCCGTCTTCAACTTGCAGGTCAGTCGCATAGACGTGCTCGATGCCCAGATCCCTCGCCGCGGGCAGCACCTGATAGGGCGTGGCTGAGCTGATGATTGCGATACTGTGACCGGCAGCGCGGTGCGCTTCGATCAATTGTCGGGCCTCGGGATAGATCAGTTTGGCAATCGCTCTGCGAAACAGTCGCTCGCTATTGGCAACATAGTCCGCCTCCGAGCGACCTGCGAGATATTGGGCGTGAACCGCCATCAGTGCCGAAAAGCCCAAGGAGCCTATGCCAAAGCGGGTCGCCGCTTGGGTCAGCTGCACCAGATCAGCGGGCGAGATCTCGCCCCGGGCTATTTGATCCTTGAGAAACGCAGTCGCGGAGTAGCCCGAGATGATGGTCCCGTCAAAATCAAATACCGCGCAGGTTTTAGGGCCTTGCTCGGCATCAGCAATGTTCTGGAGCAGAGTGGAAAGTGACACGACAGACTCGACTTCGCGTATTCTGGCCAACAGACAGTATTAGCACCTTACACGGCTGTCTGTGAGAGCTCCAAACGTAAAAAAACCACAAGCTGGCGAGCCATGAAGGGCCGATGAGCGATAAATCGCGCATGAGTGGTTCACGCGGGCAGTTGTGAGAGGCGTTCAGGGTCCCGTGAGAGAGACAGCGTTGTGAAGGCCGGGGCGCAGCCGCTTTGATACTTTAACGTGAAACAGGAATCAGTCCTTTGGTATCGATGGAATACGGGTTCATAACATTACTGCCGACCTTGCTGGTGCTCGGTCTGGCGATTTGGAGTCGCCGGACGCTTGAATCAGTGCTGGCGGGGGCGTTGTTCGCCTTTTTCATTATGGAAGGGTTCGGTTTTCTCGATGCCATGGCTGAGGCAACGCTGGCCACGTTGATGACCGAGGATGTGGCCTGGGTCATGCTGGTGTGCGGTCTTTACGGCGGATTTATTGGCCTGTTGGTCAAGGGCGGCGGCTCCTATGCTTTTGGTCGGGCACTGATGAATCGGATCGAGACCAAGCGCGGCGGACTGCTTGCCACCTGGGGCCTTGGCCTGGTAATTTTCCTGGACGACTACCTGAATTCACTGACGGTGGGCGCGACCATGAAAGCGGTGACCGATCGCTTCCGCACCTCGCGCGCCATGCTCGCCTATGTCGTGGATTCAACCGCGGCGCCGCTGTGCTTACTGGTCCCTTTGTCGAGTTGGGGCGCTTATTTCGCCAGTCTGCTGGAGCAGAATGGTGTGGCGCCCGAAGGCCAGGGTCTGTCGGTTTTCATCCACACTATTCCTTACATGTTCTATCCCATCGTGGCGCTGCTGATTGTCCCGCTGGTGGCGATAGGGGCGATTCCTCTTTTAGGCGCGATGCGTCGGGCCGAAGCGAACGCCGAGAGCACAGGTGATCTCGGTATTTTCGAAGACGAAGCGTTGGCGGTGGAAGAGACCGCACGGGGCGGCATGAGTGTGTTCTTCTTCCCCATTATTGCGATGGTCTTCTTCACAGTGTTTCCGAGCATCGATTTGCTTCGGGGGGTTATCGCCGGGATTCTGGTGACCTTT
>JAAEZV010000069.1 GCA_018222695.1 Gammaproteobacteria bacterium | reverse complement strand
CGCCGCCGGTGCCGAATCGGAAGCCGGTCATCACCTCGTCAAAGATCAGTACCGCGCCATGGCGAGTACAGAGCTCCCGCATGCCTTCGAGGTAGCCCTCGACCGATGGGATGCAATTCATGTTGCCGGCAACTGGCTCGGTAATCACACAGGCGACCTGATCACCCAACTCGTCCATGGCGGCTTCGAGCGCCCCGAGGTCATTAAAGGGCAGGGTGACGGTATGTTGCGCCAGTACCTCCGGCACACCTGGCGAGCTGGGCACGCCAAACGTCAGCGCACCGGAGCCCGCCTTGATCAGTAGCGAATCCGAGTGCCCGTGATAGCAGCCCTCGAACTTGATGATCTTGTCGCGTCCGGTAAAGCCACGCGCCAGACGAATGGCGCTCATGGTGGCCTCGGTACCCGAGCTGGTCATGCGCACCAGCGACATGCTGGGCACGAGCGTGCTAATGGTTTCAGCGAGCTCGATCTCGATCTCGGTGGGGCAGCCAAAGCTGAGCCCACTCTGGGCTGCTTCTACGACCGCCTCGCGCACGCGAGGGTGGTTGTGACCCATGATCATCGGGCCCCAGGAGAGCACGTAATCGATGTAGCGCTTGCCGTCGGCATCAAAGAGATAGGCGCCCTCGGCGCGCTCCATGAACCGGGGCGTTCCACCCACCGCTTTGAAGGCCCGCACGGGCGAGTTCACGCCACCGGGAATGGTGTGTTTAGCGCGCTCGAAGAGCGCTTCAGATCGACTCATGACTAACCAATGTTGCTTTTGTTTGCCTTAATTATCGCAGGCCGGGCGCCTCTGCGCACCCCAGCGGCATCAGCCGCTCAATGCGGGGCGCAGGTAGACCAGTAGCACGATCGCAAACAAGAATAAGACGGGCACTTCGTTAAAGACCCGATAAAACACGTGGGTTCGGTCGTCTTCGCCGCGGCAGACCCGTCCCACATAGACGCCGGTCTGAAAATGGTAGACCACCAAACACACGACCCCCACAAGTTTAGCGATCATCCAGCCCGACGACAGGTAGTACTCCCATTGAAAGCTCAAGCGCCATAGGCCGAGTGCAATCGCGAGCACCATAAAGGGCGTGACGAATCGGTAGAGTTTGCGCGCCATCACCGCCAGCACCGCTTTGGTCTCAACGTCGGGACTTTGGGCGTAGTACACGAGGATACGCGGCAGGTAGAAGATGCCCGCAAACCAGCAGACAACAAAGATGACGTGAAAGCCCTGTATCCACAGCATGTGGCTGTCCTTTTGCGCTTTGGTAAAAAGCCCGCCCGACCATGACACTGCGCGATCGATCGTGAGACAGTACGCGCCCCGCAACACTAACAGAAGCAGGCGCGAAAATGATCAGGGTCGGAGTGGTCGGTGGAACCGGGTACACAGGCGTGGAGCTGCTACGGCTGCTACTGCGCCACCCGGGCGTCACGGTATCTCTCATCACCTCCAGAGGTGAGGCCGGTCGTCGTCTGGACGATCTGTTCCCGAGCCTGTTGGGCGCCTGCGATCTGGCCTTCACGGACCCCGCCGAGGCAGATTACTCAACCTGCGACCTGGTGTTCTTTGCGACGCCCCACAACGTCGCAATGCGCGAAGTATCGACGCTGATGGAGCAGGGTATCCGCGTGATTGATCTGTCTGCTGACTTTCGCTTGCGCGATGTCGCCGTTTGGGAGCAGTGGTATGGCGAGACCCACGCGGCACCCGAACTCTGCGCCGAGGCGGTCTATGGATTACCCGAGGTCAATCGCGACGCTATCCGTGGCGCCCAATTGGTTGCCTGCCCCGGCTGTTATCCCACTGCTGTGCAACTGGGTTTCCTGCCGTTGCTCGAAGCAGGCGTGATTGATACCAGTGGGCTAATTGCCTCCTGCGGGTCCGGTGTCAGTGGTGCCGGCCGGCAAGCCAAGCTTGGCAGTCTGCTCACCGAGGCGGGGGAGAGCTTGGCGGCTTATGGTGTGGCCGGTCATCGGCATCTCCCCGAGATGGAGCAGGGCTTGGCCAGCATGACCGCTGAGGCGATACAGCTCACATTTGTGCCACATCTGGTGCCGATGAGTCGGGGCATTCATGCCACGTTATTTGCCAAGCTGACCTCAGGTGACGTTGATCTGCAGTCTTTGTTTGAGACGCGCTTCGAGGCGGAGCCGGCGGTCGTCGTGCTCCCGCAGGGTTCACATCCTGCGACGCGGAGCGTGCGCGGCGCGAATACCTGCCAACTCTCTGTGGCACAGCCCCAGGGCCGCGATACGGTGGTCGTCATGTCCGCGATCGACAATCTGGTCAAGGGCGCTGCCGGACAGGCCGTACAGGCCATGAATCTGATGCTAGATCAGCCCGAGACGACCGGCCTGGAAGGCATCGCCCTCGCACCCTGAGTCGTGAGGGCGTAAGCCATGAGTCGCCACCAGCATCGAACGGTTGTGAAACGTGTCCACCCCCACGCGTGGCGGTGGCGATTGCTGGTTGCGACGCTGGTACTGGGTATTAGCGTCTCTGCAGGGATCTGGTGGGGCCAGCGCCTCTCGGGTGCGCCCGCGCCCCTGACTGACCAGAGCGTGGCGCTGCGAGACGAGATCAGTCAGCTGCAACTGCAGGCCGAGGCTGACCATCAAACACTGAACGAACTCAGGGACGATCTTCGCCAGCAGGCGGCCGATATCGCTGCGCTGGAGGACACGCTGGCGTTTTATCGGGCTGTGTTGGCGCCTGAGGAGGCCGACGTGCCCGCAGTGATTCGGCCTCCGGAGCTGGTCAAGCTGGGCGATGCTTCGCGCTGGCGCCTATCGGTGGTGATCCATCGTAGCGAGGAGGGCGATGCGGTTTATCGTGGGCAGTTGAGCGTGATTGTCCGCGGAGAAGGACCGGGTGAACCGGTGCTGAGCACCCTCGGTGAGGTTGACAGTGCAACGACTTCTGGTGTATTCCCATTACGATTCCGGTACTTACAAGAGCTTCAGGTAGTAATTTCTCTGCCTGAGGGGTTTCTGCCGGAGACAATTGAGTCAGTTGTGACGCTGACCGGACCGGTCCGCAGGACCCTTCGGCGCAGCGATCGGTGGCAGGATCTGGTTAACAGTGGTCCCGAAGCACAACTGTAGAACACAACAAGAGTGAACGAGAGTAAGGAGTCACATCATGCGTAATCGGAGAGAGACCATGGCGACTGGCGCATCATCAGGCGGTACTACCCTCATCTCATCGGAAACCACCGTTAAGGGGGACATCACCTTCACCGGCCAACTCGACGTCGAGGGGACGGTTGTAGGATCCATTCAGGCTAGTTCGGGCGACGCGGTGCTGCGGATCGTATCGGGTGGCCGGGTGTCGGGTGAGATCAAAGTGCCCCACGCGACGGTCAACGGCAAAATCGAAGGCGATATTCACAGCAGTGAGCGTTTGGTCCTCGCCGAGCAGGCAGTGATCGACGGCGACGTCTATTACAACTTGATCGAGATGTCGGTGGGTGCCAAGGTCAATGGTGGTCTGCGCCATAGTAGCAACGTGGCCGATGATCTCGCTGCCAAGCGAGAGGCCAAAGTGGCTGAGTCAACGCCCTCAAGCTGAGGCAGCTTCTGCTGCCGGAACTCGCCCCCGGGCCCGCTGCTCGGGGTCGAATTCCGGTACACTTCGCCCACGTTACTTATTTAACTGTAGCCAACGAGGGCGCACGAGAGCATCCATGAGCGTTGTTGAAGCGTTTGATCCCAACGAAATCCGTCTTAGCGATAACGCGGTCAGCAAGGTCCGTGCCTTAGTCGAAGACGAGGGCAACCCCGGACTCAAGCTCCGCGTTTACATCACCGGCGGTGGCTGTTCAGGTTTTCAGTACGGCTTCTCTTTTGACGAGGCGGTGAGTGAGGACGACATGGTGGTAGAGCGTGACGGCGTCACGGCGCTGATCGATGCGATGAGCTACCAGTATCTGGTGGGTAGTGAGGTTGACTATTCCGAGGGCCTTGAGGGTTCGCGTTTTGTCGTCAATAACCCCAATGCCACCACCACCTGCGGCTGCGGCGCGTCTTTCTCGATCTGATTTTTTTGGCTCCGATCCCTGCTGGGTCGCGAGCGAGTCGCATCTCGACCCCTACACGCCGATCTGAAAATTCATCTAGGCAGGGTAAATGCCGCCCAGCACTCTGGCGCCGGCGGCGCCTGTGACAGCAGGCACGTTGCCGGCCAGCCCGGCAAGCGTCTGCTCCGCCAGCCAAGCAAACGCCCAGGCCTCGACCCATTCCGGATCTACGCCGATGTCTTCAGTGGTGGTAACCGGCGTGCCCTTCAGTCGATCATTCAGTCGCTGCATCAACCAGGCATTACGTGCACCACCGCCACATACCCTGATGACATCGAGGTGTTGCCCCTCTAGCGCTCGAGCAAGGCTCTCCACCGTGAGTTCCGCCAGCGTGCATTGCACATCGGCCGGTGCCTCCTTGCCACTCAGCTGCGCCGCCAACCAGTCGAGATGAAAATACTCCGGACCGGTGCTTTTAGGAGGGCGGGTGGCGAAGTAAGGGTCTTGCAGCAGTGCACTGAGCAAAGGTGTTATGACGGTGCCGTTGGCAGCCCATTCGCCATTGCGATCAAACGGTTCGCCGTGGTGCTGGGCGACCCAGCCGTCCATTAAGGTGTTACCGGGTCCGGTATCCCACCCGGTCACGTCACCGGCGGCTGTGACCAGGCTGATATTGGCGATGCCGCCGATATTCACCACCGCGGTGGGGACTCCCGTGCTGACCAGTCGGGCTTGGTGAAAGGCCGGCACCAATGGCGCGCCCTGGCCTCCTGCGGCCACGTCCCGTCTTCGGAAGTCGGTCACCACCATAATGCCGGTGAGTTCGGCCAACCGATTCGGGTCCCCAATTTGCAGGGTGTAGGGTGTGTCACCGTCAGGGTGGTGACGCAGCGTCTGGCCGTGGCAACCGATTGCTGTCACGGCGGTGGCCCGGAGCTGTGCCGCCTCCAATAACGCTGAAACGGCCGCCGCATACTCCTCGGCTAGCTGCACATCGAGTGTGGCCAGCCGGTGGAGTTCATTCTGCCCCGCCTGTCGAAATGCCAGGATCTCTTCGCGGAGTGGCGCTGGCATCGGGCGGTGATGCGAGCCGATCAGCTTGCTCTGTGCCCCTTCGGTACCGATGAGCACCGCATCAATCCCATCGGCACTGGTGCCTGACATGAGGCCGATAAAGTAGGGTTGCGTCACTCGGCGAGCGCCACTTGTCGGGAGTTGCGAAGGCTGGCGAGCTGTTGAACAGGTTGCCGAATCGAGGCGAGGTAGCGTGGGAGCTCCTCCTCGGGAAGCGATCGCGCCTTGGGCAGAATCTTGTGCACTGTCCGCGGATTGCGATGCACGCCATTCACCAGAAATTCGTAGTGAAGATGTGGCCCCGTCGCCGCGCCCGTTGAACCGACGGTGCCGATCACGTCGCCCTGTTTGACTCGCGCGCCTTTTTTCACCTTGAGCCGGTGCAGGTGCAGGTAGTGGGTTTCGAACTGCTCCCCGTGTTGAATGAACACATAGTTTCCGTTGGGACGTGTGTAGCCCGCTTCCGTCACTCGCCCGTCGCCCGCCGCATAAACCGGGGTGCCGCGGGGCGCGGCGTAGTCGGTGCCGCGATGCGGGCGCTGGGTTTTATAAATAGGATGAAGGCGGTTAGGGTTGAAGTTCGAGCTGACGCGGGTGAAATCCAGCGGTGCCATAAGAAAGGCCTTGCGCATGCTGACACCGACCTCGTTGTAGTAGCTGGTGTCACCTTCTGAATCGGTATACCGGTAGGCTTCAAACGTGTCGCCCCGATTGGTAAAGCTGGCCGCCAGAATGGGACCGTCGTCATAGCGCTCGCCGTCCAGCACCAACTCCTCGTACAGCACATGGATCGTGTCGCCGGTGCGGGGATCCATGACAAAGTCGATCACACCACCAAAAATACCCGCCAGCTCCATGATCATGCCGTCGCTCAGGCCTGCATCGCTGCCCGCGATAAACAGCGAACTGTCGATGGTCATGGAAATATCACGGGCGACCCGCTCGGGCACTCGGGTGAGGTCAGAGGCGATGAAGACGTCGCCCTCCCGCTCATAGGTTGTTGTTAAAAGGGGAGACTGCAGGTGACGAAGCGCCAGCAGATTACCCTCGGTATCCGCTTGAAAACTGATGGTCTCCCCCGGGTAGATCCGCTTCAGGGAGGGCTCGTCGTTATCGCGCGCCACGCGATACAGATCCGTATCAGTGAAGCCCGCGCGATTGAAAATCAGACTCAGGTTGTCGCCATCCCCTACGATAAAGTCTCGCCATGGAGGTTCGGGCGGCATCTCCTCGATCACCTCGGGCTCTGGAGCGGCGGCTAACATTTCTGCGGCGGCTCCGTCCGCATCGCTTGCCGTCTCGGCGATCGACGCGTCGATCTGCTCGGGCCCCGACAGCGATAACCCCATGACCAGCAACAGTGCGCCCACCATCGTCATCCAGATCAGCGGACGACGATGCAGTGGCGTCTCGGGCAAAGTCAGCGGTGTGGCCCCTCGAGGGACAGGTTTACGCGGCATGACGGTTCATCGTAGCGCTGGCGTGCTCGTCATTATATACGGCCCGATACCCGCTTCGGATAGCGCTGGCGGCAGTCGATGCGGGATTGCTGCCGGTCCCATGGCCTGCGGTTTATGGGATACTCCCGCATCGCCCTGATTTAGCCGAAATTGACGCCGCTTTTGCAAAGAGCACACTGCCGATTATGTCCAGCGAACTACTAGATGACCTGCGCGCACGCGACCTGATTTTCCAGATTGCGGGTGAGGATGCGATCGTGGAGTGGCTCTCCGCTGAGCCGCGCACCCTCTACTGTGGCTTTGATCCCACTGCGGATAGTCTGCACATTGGTTCGCTGGTTCCGTTACTTGTACTGCGGCGCTTTCAAGAGGCCGGTCACCGCCCCATAGCATTGGTGGGTGGCGCGACGGGTTTGATTGGTGACCCCAGCTTCAAGGCCGCGGAGCGACAGCTGAATACGCCCGAGGTCGTGGGGGGCTGGGTCGAGAAAATACGGGAGCAGGTCAGCCAGTTTATCGATTTTGACGGCGATGACCCGGCGCTGGTGGTGAACAATCTGGATTGGACAGCCAACGTTGATGTGCTCGATTTTCTCCGTGACATCGGCAAGCATTTCTCAGTCAACAACATGATCGGCAAGGAGTCGGTTCGCCAGCGACTCGACCGCGAGGGCGCCGGCATCAGCTTCACCGAGTTCAGCTACATGATCCTGCAGTCCTTCGATTTTTCAGAGCTCTTCCGCTTGCATGGCTGTAGCCTGCAGATTGGCGGCTCTGATCAGTGGGGCAACATTACCGGCGGGATCGATCTGACACGCCGTCTGCATGGTGCTCAGGTCTTTGGCTTAACGCTGCCGCTCGTGACCAAAGCCGATGGCACAAAGTTCGGTAAAACCGAGTCGGGCACCATTTGGCTCGACGCCAATCGCACCTCGCCCTATGCCTTCTATCAATTCTGGTTAGGTACCGCGGATGCGGATGTCTACCGCTTTCTGCGCTACTTCACCTTCTTGCCCATTGATGAGATCGCGGCGATTGAGCAGGCCGATGCGGAGCGCGCGGGCCGGCCCGAGGCGCAGCAGATCCTGGCGCGAGAGGTGACCCGTCTGGTACACGGTGAAGCCGGACTGAGTGCGGCCGAGCGCATCACCGAGGCGCTGTTTTCGGGGGATCCGAGCGCGTTGGGCGAGGCGGATCTTGAGCAGTTGGCGATGGATGGACTGCCCGCTGAGGAGGTCAATATGAGCGATGTGCCGCCGACATTCACTCAGCTGTTGGCGCAGGTCGGTGTTGCGGCGGGTAAGCAAATCAAAGATGCGCTGGCACGCGAGGCCGTTTTGGTGAATGGACAGCCTGTGACAGGCGGACCGACGGTTACCTGTGAGGAAGCGTTGACGCCGCAGCGAGCCCTGCATGGCCGGTTCTTCCTCGTG
>JAAEZV010000068.1 GCA_018222695.1 Gammaproteobacteria bacterium | reverse complement strand
CCATCGACCCGCTCTACCGTTGCGGCATTCACAGAGAAGAGATCCCCGGGAACATAGCGCGTCTTTACCAAGTGCCCGCGGATGGGCATGTGCACACGGTGGTAATCACGCGGCGCAAGATAAGTGGTGGCAAAGCACCCCTCCGCATAGCGACCGGCTTCTTCATCACTCCCCGCAAGCAGCGACTGAATAGAGTAGGTCCTGCCCTTGGCCTGCACCAATTCAGAGGACGCAACGGCACCCCGCTGACTGAGCACCCCATCAGCAGGGTGGCACCAGTGGCTGCTCGCCAGCGGGCGCATGCCCTCGCGCAGCGAGCGGGTAAAGAAGGCGTTGAAATGCGGGAAGTCCTCTCCCGACGAGCAGGTCGCTTCAGTTAAATCAATGTCGTAGCGCGACATAAATGTGCGGATCAGGAAATTTTTCAGCCACACCGGGTTCTCCAGCTGGGCAAGCTTGCCCACCAGGCGGGACAGGAAGTGCTGCGGCAAAATTGCCTGCACGGCGGTCATTACAGATTCCATGGCGGTAGTGTAACCTAGCGTAAACCAGCGTCCTGATGCCGCTTATGATGTTTCAGCACCCTACTCTTTTGCTCTCCGCCATCCTGGTGTGCGTGCTTTCCCTCCAGGGAAATCCTGTGCGTGCGCAGGAAGATATGGTCTCTGACACCGATGAGATTGAGGTCGGCACAGAGCGCGGTGGCGATGAGACGCTCGACTCTGGCGACGTGCTCGCCGATGAGGTCATTGAGTCAGAGGATGACTGGCTGGAAGACGGCAAGGATTACGCGTCCCGCAAAGCCAACGAGATGACCCAGTGGGTCGACAATTTTTTTGGTAATGACGAGCGCGATCTGGAGCAGGCGGAGTCACGACTGCGACTCAGAACTATCTACAACTGGGATGAGCGACTCGATAACGAGGTCAAGTTCCGGCTGGGTGGAAAAGTCTCCCTGCCGCAAATTTCCAAACGACTGGATCTGGTGTTTCGTGGCGAAGACATGGATGACTTTGGCGACGACGGTGTAGAGGACCCCTCGGAAGATCGCATTGGCCTGCAGTATCAGGTGGGACCCAAAGACATCAGAAAACACCGCTTCGATTTGACCGTCGGGTTCGGCAGCTCCGGCCCAAAACCCGGCGTGAAGTACGTCTATCAGGACGCTTTTGCCGAGGACCTCAATTTTCGCTTCACCCAGCGCTTCACCTATGATCTGGGCGAAGGCGGCTACGGCTCCTCGCGGTTCGTGCTCGACAAGGCATTGCGCGAGCGCGAGTTGGTCAGGGCCTATACCCGATTCCTGTACGGCGAAAAAACTGAAGGCACGGAATGGTCCTCTAGCCTGTCTTACGCCCGCGGCTGGCAAGGCGACAGCGGCCGGGTGGGCGCCACCTGGTTATATGTGGGCGCAGACGGGCAAACCGAGCCCTACGACTTCGTCAAGAATTATAAAGTCGGCGCTCGCTTCCGGCGGCAGGCCTATCGGGACTGGCTATTTTGGGAAGTCGAGCCCAGCTACAACTGGCGTGTAGACGAGCCCTATTTTGACCGGGAAGGGGCGTGGCGGATTGAGCTCAGACTGGAGTTCCTGCTGTTCGACAACCCGGGCGAGACACTCGAGAAACAAATCCGCTAAGGTCAGACGCGCTCGGCCGAACGCGCCGGTGTATTGCTACAGATTCTCTTCTGCGAACGCCGCCAAGCGTGACCGCACGATGCCGTTGACATGCATCACGCCGGCATGAGGATAGTGCTTTAGCTTTTCTACAAGGTAGGTCAGCCCTGAGGTCAGCGGCGAGATGTACTTGTTATCAATCTGCGCCAGGTTACCCAGTACCACCAACTTGGAGTCCGCTCCCACGCGACTGATGATTGACTTCAGTTGAAACTGGGTGAGGCCCTGCGCCTCATCAATCACGATGTAAGCGCCATTAAAGGAGCGTCCCCGCATAAAGTTCAGCGACTTGAACTGAATATTGGCGCGCTCCTTCACGTAATCAATACTGCCGTTAGAGCACTCGTCGGCGCCATGAAGAATCTCAAGGTTATCGTCGAAAGCCGCGAGCCACGGAGCCATCTTCTCCTCCTCGGTACCGGGCAGGAAGCCGATCTCCTCGGCAATCGGCGGCGTGGATCGCGCCACGATGAGCTTGTTGTATTTGCGCTGCTCTAGAATGGCGTGCAGGCCATAGGCCAGAGCCAACAGGGTTTTACCCGAGCCGGCAGGACCGGTAAGGACCGTCATGTCGACGTCTTCACTGTCGAGTAACCGCATCGCCATCGCCTGCTCCAGATTGCGCGGCGACAAGCCCCAGAACCGCTGATTCATCAGGTGATCGCGGCTGTCCACCGCGAGGTAGACATAGTCGTCATCGACATGATCGACGTAGGCGATGAATTCCTGCTCGTCGTAGACAAACTGGTTGGGGTAGGCATCGGGCAACTCGGCGCGGGGAATCCGGTGCAGCGTGAGATTCTCCTCGCGAACGGTGTCGACCTGTTCAATGCTGGACCAGAAATCGCCGGCAAAACACTCATAGCCTGTAGACAACAGATCGATGTCATCGAGCACACGGTCGTGACGATAATCCTCAACGTGTTCAAGGCCTGAGCCCTTGGCCTTGATCCGCATGTTGATGTCTTTGGTGACTAGGCAGACAAAGGCACCCGGATGATCCGCGCTGAGGCGGAGCGCCACATTGATGATGCGGTTGTCATTGGCATGATCCTCGTTGGTATTGAGGAACGGGACCTCGGCATCGTCAGCGATCAACTGATCAGGGAAGATGGCTAACGCACCCAGCCGATTCTCATCGAGATTGGATCCGGGAATCTCCACGCCCTTTTGAATTTGCTGCGGTGAAGCACTGCCGACAATCTTGTCGATCAGCTGAATGGCGATCCTCGCCTCGCGGCTCACACTTTTATCGCGACGATCCTTGATGTGATCGAGCTCCTCAAGGACGGTCATTGGGATCACCACCTGATGCTCGGCGAAAGCGGTAATGGCGGTCGGGTCATGCAGCAGCACATTGGTATCCAAAACATAGATCTTCCGGTGTGCAGTATCGAGTTGGGTTACTTCGTGGGTCTCGGCTGCAGTCAGCGACATATGATCTCCTCGCAAAATGGCAAAACGGATAAAACAGTGCTCCGCGAGAACGGCATGATGTCGCTCTCAACCCGGGACAGTGTAGGGAAAATTTGAGGGTAAGAAGTCCGTCGCGCCGTGATGGCGCTTGAAGTAGTCTGCTGACGCGGTCTTGAATGACCCGCTCGGATCGGCACAGACGGTGACCTACTCTCCACATTTCGGACGCCTTCAGTAAACCGACCCATCACCGCCCTGTCAACGACTGTGAGCAAAAAACACGCATTCGGTTTGCCCTGACAGCGACCCCGAAGTTCGATAGCATCCCTCCACAGCTCGCTAGCGCACTCTTTAGTTGCGGCGGTGAGATAAGAAGAAACCCTCAGGAGCCGACACCGGCCATGCTCGATCGCAATGCGATGGCGCAGCTCGAAGGCCTTCGGGAAGAACTCGAAGCGCAAAATGAGCACGTCGACGCGACCGTCAAAGGAACGCAGCACCGCTATGGATTCGCGGTGACGGACGATGGTCGTGAAGTCTTCATCCCGCCGGATGAAATGCTGAAAGTCCTGCCCGGCGATAAAGTCGCGATCTGCATCCGCCCCGCGACCCCGGTCAAGGGCAAACAGGACAAGCCAGGGCGCACAGTCGCCGAGATCGAACGCCTGATCGAATCTGGGCTCAATGAATTCGTGGGCCATATTGTGCAAAAAGGAAAGGCCACTTTTGTGGTGCCCGACCTGGCGGGACTTTCGCGCTGGCTGTTTATCCCTCCACACGCCCGCAACGGCGTGGCGCCGGGCGACCTGGTGTCCTGCGCACTGCTGCGGCACCCGATCAAAGACGGCAAACCCTCGGCCAAGATCCTCAAACGTCTCGGTAACGAGACTACGCCCGGAGTAGAAAACAGTTACTGCGCCGCACGAGCGGGCTTGCCGGAGCACTGGAGCGAGAAGTCTGCCCAGCCGCTCATTGATGCCGCATCCCAGTGCAAGCCGCTGGAAGATCCAGCGCGTTTGGATCTCACCGCATTGCCCTTTGTCTCCATCGACGCCGCGCGAACCGTCGACATTGACGATGCCTTGCATGCCGAGGTCACTCCGAGTGGCTGGCAGCTGTCGGTGGCGGTGGCAGATCCCACTGCCTACCTTGCCGACTTGGATAGCCTGCCTACCCTCCTGGCGGAGAGGGGCACCTCCGTGTACTTCCATGGTGACGTGATCCCGATGCTCCCCGAGGCCGTCAGCCAAGGCTTATGTGCGCTGGCAGAGGACACGCCGAGGCCAGCACTGGTGTGCCAGATGCAGGTCTCCGAATCAGGCGACATCGAGCGCTTCGAGTTTCACAAGGCCATCATCCGTTCCCACGCCAAACTCGCCTACTCGGCGGTGGATCGCTACGTGACCGGCAACAGCGACGACCTGATTGCCCACGCCAACCCGCTGGAAGCGCTGGTTCAGGTGTATCGGACGCTGCGGGAACGACGTGAGAATCACGAACTGGTGATGGAGGAGCGGCGCGAGTACCGCTGGATGCTGGGCGAGGATAAGCAGATCGCCGAAATCGACAGCTACGAGAAGCTGTCGTCACAGCATCTTGTTGAAGAGTGCATGATTGCCGCGAACAAATGCGCAGCAAAATTCTTGAGCGATGCCGGCGCACCCGGCCCGTTCGTTGTTCACAATGGGTTTCGGCAGGATCGCAGCGAAGAAGCAAAAACCTTTCTAGAGAAGCACCGCGCCGAGCTGAAGGACATACCGCTGGATACCGTCGCGGGCTATCGCACGATACTGGCTGATCTAGGCCGAACCACCCACGAGCAACCGCTGCGAGACATGGTCAACCGACTCCTGTCGCGGGCCGTGCTGAGTGAGACTGCCGGGCCCCACATGGGATTGGCCACAGAGGCATACACCAACTTCACCTCACCGCTGCGCAAGGCACTCGACTTCTTTGTGCACTTACAGATCAGCGCCTGTCTGGCGGGTGACAATGCCGTTCGCTATCCGGTAGATCAGTTGCCTGTGATCACCCGCGCCATTGGCCGCAGTCGAGAGGCGGTGACTGCGGCAAACCGTCGTCTGACCGCGCGCTACCTCGACAAACTAAAGGCCGAGGGACGCTCGCAGTTCACTGGCACCGTGAGCCATATCACGAGCTCAGGCTTCACCGTCAAGCTAGATGACAATGGGCTGGAGGGTCTGATTGACCTGCGCCCCGAGGAAGAAAAGTTCAGCTTCGACAAATGGACAATGAGCCTGACCAGTACGACGCGTCGCTTCCAATTGCTGCAGAGCGTGGAAGTCACGTTTGTTGGCGCACCCAAAGAGGGCGATTTCCTCGCGCTGTTCTCACTGGTTGAGGGATGTGGGTTGAAGCCCCCAAAAGAGCCCAAGCCAGAAGACGAGTCAGCGGCACCGAGCGCGGAGACTGAGGCAAAGGCCGACGCAACGGCTCAGGCCGAGACAGACAACGCCCCGTCGGACGCGTGACGTATCAGAGCCCGCCTGTTTTTAAACAGACGCGCTATCCTGCCCACCCAACGGCTCTAACCAGTAACCTCCATTACCCATGAACCCCACCGATATTCACCTGCTGCTCACCGGTGACGAGCTGATGAGCGGGGACACCGTCGATAGCAACTCATCGATGATCGCCCAGTCGCTGGCGGCGTTCGGCCACGGCGTCGCCGAGAAAGTGACGCTGGGGGACGAGCGGGCGCGGCTGGTCGCTGCCTTGCAACGGGCAGCCGGCACGGCGCGCATTCTGATCATGAACGGCGGGCTGGGTCCCACCCAGGATGACCTGACTGCCGAGCTGGTGGCCGCGGCAGCGGGCGTCGAACTGGTATTGCACCCCGAGGCCGACAAGCATGTGCGGGACTGGTGCGCGGCGCGCAGCATCGAACCCAACGACGCCAACCTGAAGCAGGCCTGGCTCCCGGAAGGGGCAGCCATCATTCATAACCCGCGCGGTAGTGCCGTCGGCTTTGCGATGGACGTGGGCGGCACGCTGATTTTGACCACTCCCGGCGTGCCGGGGGAACTGCGCGCAATGCTGCCCGAAGTCTGTGAGCGGATTGTTGCCACCATTGGCGGTGGAGAGAGTCACCGGGTGCGACTGCAAACCTTTGGCATTGGCGAGTCCACCGCCCAGGCCAGAATCGACGAGGACAGTGAGCACTGGCCAGAGGATGTGGTGCTCGGCTTTCGGGCGGGCATGCCGCAGCTGGAGATCAAACTCACCGCCGCGTCGGCCTCACCCGAGGTGGACCAATGTCGTCACACACTGGAACGACTGATCGGCGATCACATCATTGGCGAGGACGACGTCACGCTCGCAGGCGCCTTACAACAGGTGCTGCGCGACCAAGGTAAAAAGATGGTCACGGCGGAGTCCTGCACCGGCGGATTGATCGCCGCCATGATGACCGCCGAGCCAGGCTCCTCCGCCGTTTTTGAAGCGGGCTTTGTCACCTACGCCAACTCCATCAAACACTCAGTGCTGGGGGTTGATAACACCACGCTCGAAACCGAGGGCGCCGTGAGCGAGCCCGTGGTTCGGCAAATGCTGAGCGGGGCGCTGGAGAGATCTGGTGCCGATATTGGTGTTGCCGTCTCGGGTATCGCCGGTCCCGATGGCGGCACTGAGGAGAAACCCGTGGGCACCGTGTGGCTGGCCTGGGGCACGACTGACGAGATGCATACGCTAAAAACTGTGCTTCCCACCGACCGCGCCATGTTTCAAAAACTGGTCGCCGCGGCGGGGCTCGATTTAATTCGGCGCCAGCTCCTCGGGCTACCCAAGCTGCCTCACTATTTCAGCCGCCGGGCCATCTAGGGCTGTAGGAGCACCCTAGGGCTGCAGGCGCGTCACCCGCCAGCTTTCGCTGTCGGCGCGGGTGTACCGAAAGCGGTCATGCAGTCTGTTCTCACCGCCCTGCCAGAACTCCCAAGTGATCGGAACCAATCGATAACCACCCCAGTGCGGGGGTCGGGGAATCTCACCCTCACCAAAGCGGGCGCTGACATCCACCAGCTGTTGCATCAGCGCCTCTCGATTCTCTATCTCCTGACTCTGCGATGACGCCCAGGCCCCCAACTGGCTGTCGCGGGGGCGCGATGCAAAGTAGGCGTCAGACTCTGCTTCACTGACTCCCTCAACTGCGCCGCTCACCGATACCTGCCGGTCGAGTTCATTCCAGGGGAACAGCATCGAGGCCTGATCGCACTCAGCGAGCGCCGCCGCTTTGCCGCTCTGATAGTTGGTGTAAAACACGAGACCACGTGCATCGACACCCTTCATCAACACCATACGCTGGCGCAGGGTCTGATCGGGTTGCTGGGTGGCCAGTACACAGGCCGTGGGATCCGCCAGACCCGCCGCAATAGCCTGATCCTGCCACGCCACAAACTGCGCCACGGGGTCCTCGGCGAGGTCAGCGCGCCGCAAGCCGCCTAATGTGTACTGCCGTCTGTGGTCGCTAAAACGCATCTCATCTCAAAAGGTCAAAACACCAAAGAAAGTGTAGCGCAGGTGTCTGCCCTTGAGGCCAAAGCCTGTGGTAGCCTCACGCACCTTTTTGGCGCGCGGTGCGTATACACCCGCAATGATGAATCGCCGAACAGGGCTCAGAACTCAGGAAGCATCATGTTAGCCAACACCATTATCACTCGCTTAACCCCCGCGCTCCTCACTGTTTGCGTGGTATTCGCGCTGGGCAACGTTCCCCTAAGCAGTGCCCAAAGCACCCTGCCTGCAATGCCCGCAGCAGACGCGCCGATTATTGATTACCAGAACCGCTATCTGCCCGCCTACGGTCGTGGGGGCATGGTGGTGAGCCCGGAGAAGCTGGCCGGCGAGATTGGCCTCGACATGCTCAAGCAGGGCGGCAATGCCGTTGATGCAGCCGTGGCGACA
>JAAEZV010000067.1 GCA_018222695.1 Gammaproteobacteria bacterium | reverse complement strand
ACAGTAGAGCGCCTGCCGCGCTGAACCTCGCCCACGACCCGGCAATGTGCCATACCATGCTGAATCACAGGTTTTGATTGGTGCGTGCGAAAAGACCGCCCCACGGCCAGTAAGTGGATCGCCTCAAGGAAGCTCGTTTTACCTGAGCCGTTGGCGCCAAAAAGCACCGTGGCGCCAGCCGGCAGGGCCACTTGAATGTGCGCCAGATTTCTGACGCCCTCGATCGTAATGTGCTTCAACACCGAAGCGGGTAGGGCGGCGATCAGAGCCGCATGGGCATCACGACGTACAGCCGCTCAGGCTCTCCCTCAGAGGGTGCCTCCGCATTTTCAAGTAGTGCTGAGCTCGCCTCATCTGAGAGAGACAGCCGCACCTGGGGCTGCTCCAACACCGACAAGACGTCTAGCAGATAGCTGACATTGAAGCCAATCTCCAGCTCGGCACCGGTGTACTGGACGCCCACCACTTCCTCTGCCTGTTCTTGCTCGGGGTTGTTGGCCGTAATATCGAGGTTATTGTCCGACAACTTCAATCGAACACCCCGGTATTTTTCGTTCGACAAAATCGCTGTGCGAGTGAAAGCCTGCTTCAGCTCGCCGCGCTCGCCAATCACCGACTTGTCGGCATTTTTCGGGATTACGCGCTCATAATCGGGGAACTTGCCGTCAACTAGCTTGGACGTGAAGGTAAATTGCTCATTGGTAGCGCGGATATGGTTGGTGCCAATGGCGAGCTCTAGCGGCACACTGCCATCAAGTAGACGTGATAACTCCAGCACACCCTTACGGGGAATAATAACGCCCGTATCAGCGGCCTCTACCAAAGCCGGTCCCGTTGCCAAAGCCAAACGGTGGCCGTCTGTAGCCACTACCCGTAAACGACCACCCATTATTTCCAGATACAAACCATTGAGGTAATAGCGAACGTCCTGTTGGGCCATCGCAAATGCGGTGCTGTCTATCAACTGCTTCACCAGCGATTGATCCAGGGACAACGCCACCGAACCAGCGCCACCCTCCACCGCTGGAAAGTCCGCAGCAGGCAAGGTGGACAAAGTGAAGCGGCTACGGCCGGCCTTCACCGTCGCCTTGCCGGCCTCCAGAGAGAATTCTATAGTGGAACCCTCTGGGAGCGATTTACAGATATCAACCAGTTTTCTGGCCGGCACCGTCACTTCGCCATCAACGCCCGCCGCCTCCAGCTCGACACGTCCAATCAGCTCGACCTCAAGATCGGTTCCAGTAAGCGAGAGGATTTTGTCTTCAAGGGCCAGCAACACGTTTGACAAAATAGGCAGCGTTTGCCGTCGCTCGACGACCCCCGCCACCAAATTCAAAGGTTTGATCAGTGCATCGCGGGCAATGGAAAATTTCATGTTTTCAGCTCGTTCAGTCTTTTGCAGTAACCGGGCGGTGTGCCCGCCCGGCAGATTGGCCATTCAGGTAGTCAGCGCGCGCAGCAAGTTTTGATAGTCCTCGCTAATATCGGGGCTGACATCCCGCAGCTCTCTGATTTTACGACACGCATGCAAAACTGTCGTGTGGTCTCGCCCACCAAACGCATCACCAATCTCGGGCAGACTATGGTGTGTGAGCTCTTTGGCCATCGCCATCGCCACCTGCCTTGGTCTCGCCACCGACCGGTTGCGCCTTTTGGACATTAAATCAGCCACCTTGATTTTGTAGTACTCGGCCACTTTACGCTTGATGTTATCCAGAGAGACCTGTTTGTCCTGCAAGGCAAGCAAGTCTTTGAGGCTGTCTTTAATCAAATCAATATCAAACGGCCGCCCCGTAAAATTCGCACTGGCGATCACACGCTTCAATGCGCCCTCCAGTTCACGCACGTTTGACCGGATACGTTGCGCGATGAAAAAAGCCGCGTCTGGTGCGAGCGATATGTGGCTCTGTTCCGCTTTTTTCATCAAGATCGCCACGCGCGTTTCTAGGTCTGGTGGCTCTACTGCTACCGTCAAGCCCCAGCCGAAGCGGGATTTTAATCGCTCCTCAACACCGTCGATTTCCTTGGGATAGCGATCGCAGGTGAGGATCATCTGCTGACCACCCTCGAGTAGTGCATTGAATGTGTGAAAGAACTCTTCCTGGGACCGGTCCTTGTTAGCGAAAAATTGAATGTCATCAATTAACAAGGCGTCGACCGAACGATAGAAGCGCTTGAAGTCATTGATGGCGTTCAACTGGAGCGCCTTCACCATATCAGCGACAAACCGCTCGGAGTGCAGGTAGACGATTTTCGCATCGGGGTTTTTGCGACGCATGGCGTTACCGACAGCGTGCATCAGGTGTGTCTTGCCGAGCCCAACCCCACCATACAAAAATAAAGGGTTGTATGAGAGGCCAGGGTGCTCGGCTACCTGTTGGGCTGCCGCCAGCGCAAGTTGGTTGCTCTTGCCTTCCACAAATCGCTCAAAGGTGTACCCCTCAACCAAACTGGAAGGCGATACGAGCGCCGCCGGCGCTGGGCGTACGGGGGTTTCCACAGGCCGAGTCACAGCCTGAGCCGCACCAGTAGCAATCGGCCTGACCGGGGGTGGGGCAGGGGGCGTTGTGCCCTGAACCGTAATTGATGCTTGGGCAGCCGCGGGTGCCACCACATCCAACAAATAGGTGTTGATTAAAGGTAGGTACTTTTCCACCACAAAGTCGCGGATAAATCGATTCGGCGCCGCCAACACCAGGCCGGATTCTTGCCATTCAGCCCTTAAAGGTCTGATCCAGGTATTGAATTGCTGCTGGGGGATATCACCGCCGAGTCGATTCAGGCAGTGCTGCCAGGGGTCCGTGAGGGGCTGGGGGGCAACCAACGTACTTCTCCGATTAACTTAAAATGCCGCCTTTTCAAAGGCTCTTATTAGGGGTGGCCGGCTCCTGCCGCTTCCCAAACGCTCCTGACGGTGTTTGGCCTGCCCTACGCTGTTGGTACATAGTTATCCACAAACCTCTTCGTGCATCAACAGGTTTTAAGTTCATATAAAACAAGATCTTGCGTGTTTTTTTAGTGGCTAGACCATGCGCCGTTCATTTGCAAGAAAAAACTTTCTGTCTTGTGGATAAGCTGTGTTTATCTTTGGGCCAACCTGTGACTTTCCATCGCGAGCTACAAAATTTTTAACCCTGCACCGCTGTGACGCTGGAGGCGCACCAGCCGAGGCAAGCCCCTGAAATCGCGGCTTTTTCAGACACGGTAGCGCCCCCCCAAAGTGGGCTCAACAATGCACTGGCGAGCGTGGATGAAATTTTTTTCGCAGTGGGCGAAAAGGGTTTAAGTCGCCCGCCCCATGCCTTGCATAGACCGAAAAGGCTACCTATAATCCGCGCCCCTTAACGGCCGCCGTGCCCGCCACAAGGCCCTCGGCCGCCAATCTGTCGCAATGCTGCGATAGCGTTAAACGAAAATGAAAAGGTAACCGCCATGAAGCGTACATTTCAGCCTAGCGTTCTCAAGCGAAAGCGCAGTCACGGGTTTCGCGCCCGCATGGCTACAAAGGGCGGTCGCAAGGTCCTTTCTCGCCGTCGCGCGCGCGGTCGCCGGCGCCTGTCAGCCTAAGCGCCTCGCACAAACCGCCGCTGTGGGCCATGCCCACCTTTACTCATACTGCCAGGCTATCTCAACCTGACCACTACCGGCGAGTGTTTGACAGCCCGGAGTACAAGGTGAGTAGCGGCGCCTTTCTTCTCCTCGCAGCGCCTGGCGCAACGCAGTCTTCAAGACTGGGTGTCGTTGTGGCTAAAAAGGCTATTCGTCGTGCCGTGAGGCGCAACCGCATCAAGCGGCTGGTAAGGGAACAATTCCGACACCATCCTTTTGATAAAGCGATCGACCTGGTTGTGCTCGCGCGTTCGGGTGCCGATCAAATGGACAACCCTAGCGTATGGAACGAGCTCGACAGGCTGTGGCGTGCGCTGGGACAGAAGGTGAACCCGTAATGCATTGGCTGCAGCGGATTGACCGCCGCATTGCGGGTGGACTTGCTCTGTTGATCCGCGGCTATCAACTGACGTTAAGCCCCTGGCTCGGCCGGTCCTGCCGATTCTCACCAACCTGCTCACAATATGGGATTGACGCGCTGAAGACCCACGGTACTCTATCGGGCGTCTGGCTGACCGGCCGCAGACTGCTGCGCTGCCACCCCTGGTGTGCCGGCGGGGCTGACCCCGTGCCGCCAGCCAAGACCCCTCAACATACCCACTGAGATCGAGACCACATCATGGATATCCCTCGCTACGCCCTCATCGCTGCCAGTGTTTTGCTGGGCTTGATGCTGTTAGGAGAGTGGACCCAATTTAGCACCGCTCAGCAGGAAGCAGCGCTACCCGCCGTGCCCATGGTGGAAACAGAAGCGGGCGGATCCGACATCGCCAACGAGATGGCAGTCTCCAGCGGCGTGCCTCAAGACGATCTGGATCTCCCTGCCGTAGAGGACATCAATCTCACCAGCGGCCAAGAGCGCGCTAGTGCGGGCCCTTCTGAAGGTACCGCCGGTCGAATTGTGACGGTGCATACCGACACACTGGAAATCAAAATTGACCTTGAGGGTGGTGACATTGTGGGCGCCGCGCTCAAGAACTACCCCAAGACGCTCGATGACCCAGACGATCCTTTTGTACTGTTAGAGCGCAACGCGATGCGTACCTACGTCGCTCAGTCAGGGCTGGTTGGGCCGGATGGGATCGACCAGAGCCAACGTGCGCGATACCGCGCCTCACAAGAAGTTTACACCCAGACGGGGGGAGAACCCCTAGAAGTGGTCATTGATTACGCCGGAACCGACAACGTGCTCCGAGTGAGCAAGCACTTTCGGTTTGAGCCTGGCAGCCACACCATCGGCGTTCACTACACCGTCACTAACCGGTCAGCCCAAGCGGCTCAGGTGACGCCGTTTGTGCAGCTCAAACGCGATAGCTCGCCTGCGCCTGCTTCCAGTGACTCAGGAATGGGCATGCAGCCCTTTCTAGGGTCCGCACTCACACAGCCCGACCAACGATTTACCAAGTTCGACTTTGAGGATATGGCAGAAGACCCCTTCCGAGCCGATCTCACTGGCGGTTGGATTGCGATGCTGCAACATTATTTCGTCACCGCGTGGGTGCCGGATCCGGATAACACCTACCGGTTTAGAACGCGCCAGACCCGATCCGGCGACAACATCATTGGCTACACCGGCCCAGCCATGATGATCTCTCCCGGAGACACCGCCACTATTAAAAATCAACTCTACGTCGGACCCAAAAACCAGCCTGTGCTGGCCGACCTGGCCACTCACCTTGACCTAGTGGTGGACTACGGCTGGCTGTGGTGGATAGCGCAACCGCTTTTCTGGTTGCTAACGGTGATCCAAAGCGTCGTTATTAATTGGGGTGTCGCCATCATCTTCCTCACGCTGCTGGTCAAGCTCGCGTTTTTCCAGCTCTCTGCAGCAGGCTATAAGTCGATGGCTCGGATGCGGAAAGTGCAGCCGCGCATCCTGGCGATCAGAGAAGAGTATGCCAACGACAAAGCTAAACAGTCTCAGGCCATGATGGAGTTGTATAAAAAAGAAAAAATCAATCCGCTGGGGGGCTGCTTTCCCATCCTCGTTCAGATGCCCGTGTTTATCGCGTTGTATTGGGTGCTGATGGAGTCAGTTGAATTAAGACAGGCGCCGTTCGCCCTGTGGATCGACGACCTGTCGGTCATGGACCCCTACTTTGTGCTGCCCATTCTGATGGGGGCGAGCATGTATTACATGCAGAAATTAAACCCTGCGCCACCTGATCCCATGCAAGCAAAAATCATGCAGTGGATGCCCATTGTCTTTACCTTCTTCTTTTTGTGGTTTCCGGCGGGGTTGGTGCTCTATTGGTTGTGCAACAACTTGTTGTCAATGGGGCAGCAATATCTCATCAATCGCCGAATCGAGAGCGGTGCCCTCTGAGCTCCTGCGCTATTAGCTCCCGTGTCATCCGACAGCCGCTCCCTTGATCACGACACGATAGCCGCCATTGCGACCCCTTCTGGGCGCGGTGGCGTCAGCATTATCCGCGTCTCCGGACCAGAAGCTCTTTCCATAGCCGAGCTTCTGACACAAAAAACCGTAAAAGCCAGGCAGCCTCTCCTCACCCGTTTTTTTGCCGAGGACAGTGGCGTTATCGATACGGGTCTAACGCTTTTTTTCCAGAGGCCTGCGTCATTTACCGGAGAAGATGTGGTCGAGTTTCATTGCCATGGCGGCGTCATGGTGACCAACCTGCTACTCGAAGCTTGTCTGGCTCTTGGCGCACGTTTGGCGAGGCCAGGAGAATTCTCTGAGCGGGCATTTCTCAACAACAAAATGGACCTCACTCAGGCGGAGGGCCTCGCTGACTTGATCGACGCCCCGACGCAACAAGCTGCCCGGCAAGCCTCGGCTTCCCTACAAGGTGCCTTTTCAAGTGCCGTCAATCAGCTTAATCAGCGCATCATCGACCTCAGGGTCTATGTCGAGGCCGCTATCGACTTCCCGGAGGAAGAGGTCGACTTTCTCAGTGAAGGTCGCGTCGCCGCATTGTTGCTCGAGCTGAAAGCCACACTCACGACATTAATCAGCCAAGCCAGGAGAGGCGCACTGTTGAGTCGCGGCGCACAAATTGTGATGACCGGGGCTCCTAATGCCGGAAAGAGTAGCCTGATGAATCAATTAGCGAATCAGGCGGTGGCTATCGTTACCGACATTCCGGGCACCACGCGCGATGTCATCAAGCAAACCATTTCTATCGAGGGCGTGGCAATCCAGCTCTCCGATACGGCAGGCATCCGTGCCGCTACAGATGCCATAGAGCAAGAGGGAATCGAACGGGCGCAAGCCGCGGTCGATACCGCCGATATCATTATCGAAGTCGTTGACGATCAAGAGCCAAAAGAGGCCGTGCTCTACTCCAGCGACAATGCGCAGCCGTTGATCCGCGTGCTGAACAAAGTCGACCTTTCTGGTCGCGCGCCAGGGATGTTGAAAGCGACAGACCAAGAAGATGAATCTGTCCCACCCTCCGTCGCCGTTTCGGCTGTGACTGGCGAGGGCATTCAGGCCCTGGAGCAAGTGATCATTCAGTGTCTCGGGATGGGTGAGGCGGGGACGACCTCGCCGTTTAGCGCCAGAGAGCGCCACGTTACCTGTTTAAAAAGAGCTGAAGCCGCGTTGGATGAGGCGAGCGACCGGTTCGAGGTCAGTCAGGCCGGCGAACTACTGGCAGAAGACCTCAGGCGCGTCCACGCAGAGCTTGGAGCCATTACCGGCACTTTTGGGGCGGATGACCTGCTCGGCGAGATTTTTTCCTCTTTTTGTATCGGCAAGTAAACCGTATTGATAGGCGACTCCATCACGCCTGTGAGAACACGCCAGACACAACGCTAGCGTTACCCGGACGGTGGCTGTCCAAGAACGTTCCACGGGTCATCCACACCTTCTCTCGACAAAGATAGACCATCCGTCGAGCCACACTTCCTCTGTGGATACTCTTGTAGATAGAAACGGGGCGAAGCTGGTGATGGCGCTGTGGACAGTTTCTCGCGCGAAGTTAAGGGAAATCGATCCCCACATTATCACCAGTGAGGACAGCGCCTTAAGCCGGCTTCTCCCATGCCTTGTCCTAATGATAAGCAACTGAAAGATATTGATTAATCGCCGTTTTCCACCAAATTTATAGCCCCTAATAACAATAATATTAAAGTACTCTTCTTTTAAAAATATATTATTTAATTAAACGCTAAGGGTGCAGCAGCTTCCTTGCCTCAACCGCTGCAATGGCCTGTTAGTTTCACCAAAACCCGGATTTCATGCCTGAGGGCGACCCGTTTATACTCTCGGCCCTTTTCTCCTAAGTTCCTCAACAATGATCCGACACCCCGAGCATTACGATGTCATTGTGATTGGCGGCGGTCACGCCGGTACCGAAGCGACCCTCGCTGCGGCGCGCACGGGTGCCCGCACGCTCTTGATCACTCATGCCATCGACACTCTCGGTCAGATGTCTTGCAACCCCGCGATCGGT
>JAAEZV010000066.1:2935-8186 GCA_018222695.1 Gammaproteobacteria bacterium | reverse complement strand
ACGCTCTCGATGATGATGGGCTCGACGGGGACATCTTGGTGCCCGGCCTGACCACCGGTTTGCACGCATCTGATCTTATCGAGCACATCCTCGCCTTTGGTCACTTTGCCGAACACAGCATATCCCCAGCCCTGCATATTTTCACCGGTATGATTCAGAAAGTCGTTGTCCTGAACATTGATGAAGAACTGCGCAGTTGCGGAATGCGGGTCCTGTGTGCGTGCCATGGCGATCGTGCCGTGGGCATTCTTGAGACCATTGTTGGCTTCATTCTCGATCGGAGCCTGTGTCTCTTTTTGCTCCATGTCAGCTGTGAAACCCCCGCCCTGAATCATGAAGTTATTGATGACCCGGTGAAAAATCGTGCCGTCGTAGAAGCCAGCCGCGACATACGATAGGAAATTCTCTACCGTCTTAGGAGCATTGTCTGCGTCGAGCTCCAGGGTCATGGGGCCGACAGTGGTGGTCATCAGGATATGCGCAGCTGGCATGAGTACCTCAGGGGTCTACATCGGGAGGCGGCATCGTACCTGAGATGGCGAGTGGTTGCGATGCCGAATTTTTGCGGTAAGTGGGAATGCTCCCATGCCAAGCTCGACGCCCAGTTGGTATAGTACGCGGCTCATTTCAGGGCGCATTGCCTAGGGTTCGGGATGTCCGCGGAGCTTCGCAGTAACTTCTTGCGCACACAGATTCAGGCTGATCTGGAGGCCGCGCGTGTCGATGCGTTGGTCACGCGGTTTCCACCAGAGCCGAATGGTTTTCTGCATATCGGTCACGCGAAGTCGATCACCGTAAATTTTGGCCTTGCTGAGCAGTTTGGTGGGCAGTGCCATCTCCGTTTTGACGACACCAACCCCGAGAAAGAAAGTCAGGAGTTTATCGACTCTATTCAGGAGGACGTCCGCTGGTTGGGATACCAGTGGGCTGGAGAGGTGCGCTTCGCCTCGAGCTACTTCGAGCAGCTTTACCAGTGGGCTCTGTATCTTGTTGATGAGGGGCTTGCCTATGTTTGCGATCTCTCCGCCGAAGAGGCACGCGAGTATCGGGGCACGTTGACGCAGCCAGGGCGGAACAGTCCGTTTCGCGACCGAAGCGTCATCGAGAACCGTGATTTATTTGAACGCATGCGCCGGGGCGAATTCGCCGACGGCGAGCGGGCGTTGCGCGCCAAGATCGACATGACCTCGAGCAATATGAATTTGCGCGACCCCATCCTCTATCGCATTCGCCACGCGGCCCATCACCAGACGGGTTCAGAGTGGCCAATCTATCCCACCTATGATTTTGCTCATGGACAGGAGGACGCGATCGAGGGGATTACCCACTCTATCTGCACGCTGGAGTTTGAGGACCACCGGCCGCTTTACGATTGGTTCATTGGGAATCTGCCGGTGCCCCATCAGCCGCGACAAATCGAGTTTGCCCGACTCAATACCAGCTACACCATCACGAGCAAGCGCAAGCTGAAGGAGTTGGTAGACGAGAATGTCGTCGCCGGATGGGACGATCCCCGCATGCCGACTATCGCGGGTCTTCGGCGCAGAGGTTATCCCGCCGCCGCCATACGGCATTTCTGTGAAGAGGTCGGTACCTCCCGCTCTGACGGGACGGTCGATGTGGCGATGCTGGAGAGTGCCGTAAGGGACCATCTCAACCAGCACGCGCCCCGGGCGATGTGTGTCATGCAGCCTCTTCGCCTGACGCTGACTAATCTTGCTGAGCCCATGTTGCTGACCGTACCTAATCATCCGGCTGACCCAGAATTTGGGAGTCGAGAGTTGGTGATGGGCAGTGAGCTCTATATCGATCAGGCCGACTTCCGCGAGGAGGCGAACAAGCAGTTCAAGCGCCTGGTGTTAGGCAAGCGGGTCAGGTTGCGCGGCGGGCTAGTGATCGAGGCGGAGAGCTGTGAGAAAGACGCCGACGACAATGTCGTGCGCGTATTGGCCCGATGTGTGACGTCAGTGCCCGGTACCGACCCGGACGACGGTGTGAAACCCAAAGGCGTGATTCAGTGGGTCTCTGCCGAGCATGGATTGTCTGCGACGATCAGGCGTTATGACCGGCTGTTCGCGGTGCCCGAGCCGGGTCGCGAGGACGATATGTTGGCTGCAGTGAATCCCCACAGCCTTGAGGTGATTGAGGCCGCGATGGTGGAGCCCGGTTTAAGCGAGGCTGAGCCAGAGCAGGTATTTCAGTTTGAGCGCGAGGGGTACTTCGTGGCGGACCGGTATGACCATGCCTCAGAGCGTCCGGTTTTTAATATGACCATTGGTCTGCGCGACAACTGGTCGGCGACCCATGCCTGAGCTACGTCTTCACAATACCCTAACAGGGGCCAAAGACGTCTTTACGCCCCGCGATCCCGAGCGCGTGACCATGTATGTGTGCGGGCCCACGGTCTACAACTACGTGCACATCGGGAATGCGCGCCCGGTCGTGGTGTTTGACTGTCTGTACCGGCTGTTAAGTGTGCTCTATCCGCAGGTCGTTTACGCCCGCAACATCACCGATATCGACGACAAGATCATTGACGCAGCTTTACAGCGCGGCACGGACATTGCTGAAGTCAGCACGGAGTTCACGCAGAAATATCGCGAGGATATGGCGGCGCTCAATGCGCTTGCGCCCACGATTGAGCCGATGGCCACCGAGCACATCGATGACATGATCTCGCTGACAGAGCGATTGATCGCCGAGGGGCACGCCTATGAAGCCGACGGGCACGCTTTGTTCGCGGTTGAGTCCATGCCCACTTACGGTGAGCTCAGCGGGCGTAAACTCGAGGACATGATGGCAGGGGCCCGGGTCGAGGTTGCCGACTACAAGCGCCATCCTGGCGATTTTGTGCTCTGGAAGCCCTCTACCGATCAAGAACCCGGTTGGGATAGTCCATGGGGCCGAGGGCGGCCGGGTTGGCACCTCGAGTGCTCGGCAATGATTCGAGCGCACCTGGGGGAGGCCATCGATATTCATGGCGGTGGTCGCGACCTTATTTTTCCTCATCATGAGAACGAGCGCGCCCAGAGCTGCTGTGCGTATGGTGACGACTTTGTTCGCTATTGGATTCACAACGCTTTTATTGACATGGATGGCGAGAAGATGTCCAAGTCATTGGGCAACGTGCGAACGGTGAGAGAGCTACTAAAACGCTTTCCCGGCGAGGTGCTGCGCTTTGCGCTGCTCTCAGCTCATTATCGCTCGGCGCTCAACTTCTCCGGCGATCTGTTGACCAGCGCTCGAGGCACGCTGGACACATTTTATGGTGCGCTTCGACGCCATCGGGATGTGGAGCCTGCCGCACTTGCCGCGGCAGACAGCCGCGTATTGATCGCCCTGCTAGACGACATGAATACTCCGGAGGCTGTCGCTGCGCTGCATGCGGCGGCGAGTACGTTAAACAAATCCGATGACCCTGAAGAAATCGCATTAGCCAAGGCAGAGCTGACGGTAGGTGGCGGCCTGCTTGGATTGCTACAGGCAGACCCCGAGGGTTGGTTTACCGACTCGATGGGGGAGGAGGGGCCCACTGCAGAAGAGATTGATGGGCTGATCCAAGAGCGGATCGCAGCCAAGTCGAATCGTGACTTTCAGCGGGCCGATGAGATTCGGGATGATCTCGAGGCACAAGGTGTGGTGTTGGAAGACGGTCCCGACGGCACCCAGTGGCGCCGCCGAGGTTAACGATCTAGCTCAGTGCTTTCTCGCCTGATTCGACGGTCTGCTGAATCAGCGTATTGATGGTCATTGGACCTACGCCACCCGGCACCGGGGTGATCGCGCTGGCCCGCTCAGCGAGAGGGCCCAGCTCAATATCCCCGACACCACCGGGGTGGTACCCCGCGTCGACCACTATGGCGCCATCTTTGATCCAGTCCGCCCGGATGAATTCGGGGCGACCTACAGCGCCCACCACGAGATCGGCCTGACGGACGTGGCTCTCGAGGTCGCGCGTTCGGGAGTGACAGATGGTGACGGTGGCATTGGCCTCAAGCATCATCATCGCCATAGGCTTGCCCAAGATCGGGCTCCTGCCAATCACAACGGCATGCAAGCCTTCGAGGTTCAATTCATAGTGTGACAGCAGGCGCATGATGCCCTGTGGGGTGGCGCACCCATAGGCGGGTTCGCCCATCGCCATGCGCCCAAAGCCTAGGCAGGTCACGCCGTCGACATCTTTCTCGAGGGCAATCATGTCGAAACAGGCGCGCTCGTCGATCTGCGACGGCACCGGGTGCTGCAGCAGGATGCCGTGTACGTCCGGGTTCTCATTGAGCTGCTCGATTTCTCTCAGGAGGTCGTTGGTGCGGGTAGAGGCCGGCAGTTCAATCGCCATGGACTCCATGCCGACCCGGCGGCAGGCGTTGCCTTTCATCTTCACGTAGGTGGCTGAAGCCGGATCGTCGCCTACCAGTATGGTGGCCAGAACCGGTGTCCTGCCGTCAGATTTTGCCTTCAGCGCTTCAACACGCACGCTGAGTTGTTCTTCTGTTAATTGGGCAACGTACTTGCCGTCCAGAATGACTGCCGTCATTTGAAATCCCCCTTTAAAAACGGGCGCGATTCTTTCAGAGATTGATCGACGGGGGAAGAAGTTTTGTTGCGCATTGCCGACAATTCGCAATGCCGGTAAACTGCGCGCCGCGCGGGGGCTGAACCCCCCGCCTTCGGGGTGTAGCGCAGTCTGGTAGCGCGCCTGCTTTGGGAGCAGGATGTCGGGGGTTCGAATCCCTCCACCCCGACCATCTCCTTCCGGTTATGCCACAGAGAAGGGGAGTAGCCTTCGGGTTAGTGCGGCAGGCTCTCTGTTTGCGCTTCTTGATGGTGGCTGTAGCTCACCAGGTAGAGCACCGGATTGTGGCTCCGGAGGTAGCGGGTTCGAGACCCGTCAGCCACCCCACTTATTCATTGGCAGCGACTTACTCTTCTCTTTGGGACTTCTCGGTGGTGCTTTAGGAAGTTTCATGCGGCATAGAGCCATGCCTCATGGCGCCACACTCGCCGGTTACCGGCTGGTCGGTGCTGTGAGGTTAGGTTCAGAAGAGAGAAAAAAAGAAGGGGCAATCCATGCCCCTGTAAGGTGTGTCTCAGGCCTGGGTCTTATGGCCTTCCGTGGCCACCTGAAACACCCCTGTCGTCCTGACATGCATGCATAATGTTGCAAAACGAAATAGAAATCAAGCAAATTGCGAATTATATCGCCAGGTGGCGGGTAATCACATTATATTCTTTTAAAACAATTAATTAC
>JAAEZV010000066.1:0-2925 GCA_018222695.1 Gammaproteobacteria bacterium | reverse complement strand
GGTGGCGATAGATCCATTTATCCTAATAAAAACAGGTATTTAGGGTTTTTATGCCAGCGAAATTCTTAGCAAAATGCTTGATTTATTGGGCTTTTTGGTGCTTTTGACGCAAAATGCTATGCGCGATGGTCGCGAAAACGTCACGTCGCACACCGCCCATCACTGAGCGGGTAGGTAACGCGACAGTAGCCCAGTCAAGAATTCGGGGTTTGCCCACTGATGCCCCGCTTGAGAAAAGGCCTCGAGGCTCTCTTGATCCGGGAAAGAGTAATAGGACCCACTCTGTTCGGGCGCCCGTGCGTCGGGTTCCTGACCCGCCTCAATCATGCCGACGACTTTGAGGATCGCCGCACAGCCTGCCGGATAGAGTCCGATGGTATTACCCAAATAACACTGGTGCGGGTCTCTCTCGTTGCGCTGAATGCTGATGATCCGGCCTGTATCTATGGTCGCATCATCTATCCAGTGCAGGGTGCTACAGAGCATATTGTCATTGGCCAGCATGGCTCTAAAGGTTGCCATCACGCCGCGATACTCCGGGAGTCCGCCCGAGTGGAGGTTGAGCACGCCCTTGGCCGGCATCGACAGCGCGTCGGCTTCCAAAATACAGCCGTAACGGATTGAGATCATCAAGTCGGGCTCGGTGCCGGCCAGGGTGCGCAGGCCTCCCGCGGTATTGGGCTGGTTTAGGCTGGCCACCGGCGCGACCAGAAACTGCCCCAGACCCTGAAAGGTCAGAAGCGCCCCCTGTTTCGGCTGTGCATCGATAAGCGGGAACAGGATTTCTAGCGGTAGCGTTTGTTCATAAAACGATGCGGTAGCCAAACCGGGCGCTGCAGGCTGGCCTCCCACTGTGTCGGAGCAGAACACGTGCAGGTCGTGATGGGTCGAGAGCTCAGGTAGGAGCAAGTTAAGAGCGAAGTTGCTCGCGAGATCTCGATTTGTGAGTAGGGTGATGCGCACAGGTATCTCTGGCCCTTGTCTCTTGCGGTCGCTCAGAATGATCAGCCGAGAGTATAGGAGCGGGTTTTCCAGACTGCCAACGGCAGGAAACCGGGGCTCTGCGGCTTGGCGTGGCGATTTTGATCGAGTGACGCTGGGCACAGCGCTGTCATAGCATTTCGATCTAAACAGCTACCTGTAAATGGGGGATTAGTCTTGGACAGCGGGTGCTGACCTACCTAATCTGATTGTGCGGCGTGAGGGAAAAAGACACAGTTCGGAGCATGGCTCCCCCTAACAAAACGATCCCCACGCCGCGGCTCTGGCCCGCATCTCCCCAATCATCATCTCTTTGTTGTCTTGTCCGCTCGAGTTTGTTTGACTGCTCGGCGAGACGGCGTCCAGAGTGTTGAATCAACCATGTATCGTGTAATCACTTGTAACACCAACGGGATCCGTGCGGCGGCGCGCAAGGGGTTCTTCGACTGGCTGGCACAACAGAAAGCCGACGTCGTGTGCATACAGGAGATAAAGGCCAAGGAAGAGCAGCTGACCGACGCCGTCTTTTACCCCAAGGGCTACCACTGCTATTACAACGAGGCGGAGCGACCGGGATATGCAGGCACTGCTATTTACTGTCGGCAGAAGCCCCAGAAGGTCACGACCCGGCTTGATTGGGATATCGTCGATTTAGAGGGGCGATACATCCAGGTGGATTTTCCCGGCTTGAGCGTCGTGTCGCTCTATGTGCCCTCAGGCTCAGCGTCCGAGGTCGCCCAGGCACGCAAAGATGGGTTCATGGAGCCGTTCTATGAGCACCTCGCGGCTTTGAGGCGCAAGCGCAGAGAGTTTATTGTCTGCGCCGACTGGAATACCTGTCATCAAAATATCGATCTCAAAAACTGGCGAAGTAACCGGAAAAATTCGGGTTTTATGCCCCACGAGCGCGCTTGGCTGGACCGAATCTATGATGAGCTTCAGTGGGTAGATATTTTTCGCGAGATCACCGACGAACCGGATCTGTATACCTGGTGGTCCAATCGGGGGCAGGCCTGGGCGAATAATGTCGGATGGCGACTGGACTACATGTTGGTCACGCCCGGTTTGTCAGGGACCGGTCGACGCCAGTCCATCTATCGTGACGAGAGATTTTCGGATCACGCGCCGCTCACGATAGACTTCGCGATTCCCAAGCCGAAATAGACTGATGACGGAGGAGGGATACTCCCCCGCGGTCTTAGTTTGAGGGTGCCGGTCACTCATATTCACAGTGGCTAGCTTCTGATCCAGTGAAGTGCTGCGTATTACAGTGATAACGCAGTGTTGTTGTCTTTAATCGCAGGGCTTAGAGTTGCGCCCCGGTAACAGGAGAGTGATTCATGTTAATTCCTCAGGCATATGCGCAAGCAGCGGGTCAGGCGCCGCAAGGTGGGGGGCTTTTCCTGCCATTGATGATGGTGGGTATTTTGCTGTTTATGTACTTCACGACCATTCGGCCTCAGAGAAAACGTCAAAAAGAACATGCGGGCATGGTGGCGGCCCTCAAGAAGGGTGACGAAGTTGCGTTGTCCTCCGGCATGCTGGGCAAGATCAGCGGGCTGGACGCCAACTATCTCGTGCTATCCGTTGGCAACAACGTCGAGCTGAAGTTTCAGAAGGTCCACGTTACCTCGGTCTTGCCAAAAGGCACGCTGAAGTCTGTTGGCGTTGACTCCGATTAAGTACCCGCCGCGCCTTGATTTGGCGCGGATTCCCACCCCGCTTCAATTTTTGTCGCGCGCCTCAGATAAATGGGGTGCCGGCAAAAGACTCTGGATGAAGCGCGATGATCTGACGGGCTCTGCGCTGACGGGCAACAAAGTTCGTAAATTGGAGTTTATTGCCGCGCACGCACTGGAGCATGGCTTTCAGACCCTTGTCACCTGCGGAGGCGTGCAGAGTAACCACTGCCGGGCGACCGCATTGGTCGCCGCTCAGTTGGGG
>JAAEZV010000065.1 GCA_018222695.1 Gammaproteobacteria bacterium | reverse complement strand
GGTACAGGTAGCGCTTGTCGGTGGTACCGAAGTGCTTTTTGATCGAGATCAGCTTCTGCTGCCCAATAAAGCCGTGCCAGCAGCCCAGAGACTGGGTGTAGTGGCCCGGGTCGCTGTCGTAGTCCGCCATATCTTTGCGCATGATCGCTGCGGTGTACCGGGCGATATCGAGTCCGGTCTTGAAGCGGTTCTGCAAGCGCATCCGGGCAGCGTACTCAGGGCTGATATCTGACCAGTTATTGGATTGTCCGCAACTGGCTTCCATCGCCTTGATGGCCTCTGCGTATGTCGACATGGTGTCTCTCCTGTTCATTCGCACTGCCGAAGCAGCATCTTCAACACGCCGGCAGTCTAGGTGCCGGCTCATTATTTTCAAACCAAATAGATCTCATACTTACCATTCACAGCCTAAATATCTTGTTCTGCCGTGAATTGTCCGGCCGTGAAAGGCTTCCCTTTAAAGTCGCCGCGTTTGCCCCTAGACTCCGGCCCTTGCCCACGCCTCTGCGCTATCGGTCAGGAGAAAACAGCATGAGCGAACCGCTGGTCAGCATCATCATGGGATCCCAATCAGATTGGGAAACCATGCAAGCTGCCACCACCGTGCTCACCGAGCTGGGTGTGCCCTTTGAGACACGGGTTGTCTCAGCGCACCGCACGCCCGCGCGGCTGGTGGAATTTGCCGAAGGCGCTGCGTCGCGTGGCCTGAAGGTCATCATTGCGGGCGCCGGTGGCGCCGCGCATTTGGCCGGCATGGCAGCGTCGATGACCCACCTGCCGGTAATCGCCGTGCCTGTCTCCAGCAAACAGCTCAAGGGCATGGACAGCCTGCTCTCGATGGTGCAAATGCCGAAAGGTGTAGCAGTGGCCTGCCAGGCGATTGGTGAAGCCGGCGCTTTCAACGCGGGTTTGATGGCGGCTCAGATTCTAGCCACCTCTGATCCTGCGCTGTCACAAGCGATTCAAGACTGGAGAGCCCGGCAAACTGACAACGTTCCCCACGCCGTCGACTGATGCGGATTGCCATCGCCGGATGCGGCCAATTGGCAAGAATGCTGGCCCTTGCGGGCTGGGAAATGGGCCACCACTTCTCCTTCATCGCCGATCCGGGCGAGGGCACGGATTGTGTTGACGGCCTGGGTCCGGTCGTAGCCCGAGATGACCACCCCGAGCCGGCGGGGCTCCTTGAGGCGCTGGGACGTCCCGACATCGTCACCGTCGAGAAAGAGCATGTGAGCGTGGCCCTGCTAGAGGGACTCGCCGAGCACTGTTTGGTCGCGCCCTCCCCCGAAGCGATTCGCATTTGCCAACATCGCGGCCGAGAAAAAACCGCACTACAGAACCTTGGGATCAGTACTGCTCCTTTCCAGTTGGTAGAGGATGGTCCCTCATTGATTACGGCGGTGGAGGCGCTGGGCTATCCCGCGTTCGTGAAATCCTGTGAGCAGGGCTATGACGGCCAGAACCAATGGTTACTGCGCGACCCCGAATCGCTGGAAGCGCTGGCGGCACAAATGGAATCTCTCCCTCCATTGGTCGTTGAGGGCGCCGTTCACTTTGACCGAGAGCTGTCGATGATTGCGGCGCGGTCTGTGAGTGGCGAGACCGCCCTCTACCCGCTGGCCGAGAATCGTCACCGGGAAGGGATTCTGCTTACCTCGGAAGTACCGGCGGCCAATATCAGTGAGGAGACCCAGGCGCAGGCCAACCACATTGCACGCACATTGCTCGAGCAGTGGTCGTATGTGGGCGTGCTCTCCATTGAACTCTTTGATGAGGGAGGCAAGCTTCGCGTGAACGAACTGGCACCCCGCGTCCACAACAGTGGCCATTGGTCTCAGGATGCGGGCGTCACCTCCCAGTTCAGCAACCACATTCGCGCCATTACCGACACGCGTCCTGGCAACACTCGACCTGCGCTCTATGCGGGCATGGTGAACCTTTTGGGCCGAGAACCCGACGCGAGGCTTTTACAGGCGGAGGATGTGAATCTGCATTGGTACACGAAGTCTGTCCGCAGCCGCCGGAAGGTGGGTCACATTAATGTGCAGGCTAAGGATCGCGCTGGGCTACAACAGCGCCTTGCTGAACTGGAAGCGGCCCTGTATCCCGAGGGAGAGCCGCTGTAGCGCACCCTCATCTATCGCGCTTTTTATTGCGCGTTTTCTTCTCTGATTTTTTGATGTGGCTGATCATGCGTCTGCGGCGTTGTACCTGCCGCTGCGTCAGCTTGTTGCGCTTTCCTGCATAAGGGTTATCGCCGGATCGCAGTTCGATGCGAATGGGCGTGCCATGCAACGCCAGTTCGCGGCGAAAGATCTTCTCCAGATAGCGTTGATAACTCGCCGGCAGGGCGTCCGTCTGGCTGCCATGAACCACTACAACGGGAGGATTCTGGCCGCCGGCGTGCGCATAGCGGAGCTTGATCCGTCGTCCGTTCACCATGGGTGGCGGATGGCTCGCTACCGCGTCCTCGAGGATCCGGGTGAGGCGCGGCGTGCTCAGGGATCGTGTCGCTGCGTCATGGGCCGCATGAACCGAACCGTATAGCTTGCCCACTCCAGATCCGTGCAGAGCCGAGATGAAATGAATATCGGCGTAATCGATGAACTGTAGTCGGCGGCGCAGCTCCGAGCGAATCCAGTCCCGCTCATCGGACTCAATGCCGTCCCATTTATTCAGAGCAATCACCAGCGCTCTACCCGCCTCGATGCATTGTCCCAACAAGTGCAGATCCTGCTCCACCAAGCCTTCGTGGGCGTCCATGGTCAGGATCACCACCTGGGCATCGGCAATCGCCTTCAGCGTTTTGACGATAGAAAACTTTTCCACGGCCTCACGGACGTTTTTGCGTTTGCGCACCCCAGCGGTATCAATGAGCGTGTAGTGCCGGCCCCGGCGCTCGTAGTCGATATAGACGCTGTCCCGGGTGGTACCCGGCTGGTCGTAGACCACCACCCGGTCCTCACCCAGCAGTCGATTGACGAGCGTCGATTTGCCCACGTTGGGACGGCCGACAATTGCAACGCGGATGGCGCCCTCGATTGTTGGCGGCGCTTCTTCATCGGCTTGTTCTAACCAGGGCGCCAGGACGGTGGCAATGAGCTTGCGCACGCCGCGATTGTGGGAGGCCGCAATCGTGTGCAGATGATCAACCCCAAGCTGATAAAAATCACTGGCAGCGATGTCCTCACCCACGCCATCGATTTTATTCACCACCAAATGGAAGGGCTTGCCCTCGGTGCGCAGATGCGTCACCAGGGCCTCGTCGCCCGGGTGCAGACCGGCGCGGCCATCCACCAACAGCAAGACCACGTCCGCCTCGGAGATGGCTGCCATCGACTGGCTCGCCATTGCCGCATCGATACCCTCTTCCTCTCCCGAGATGCCACCGGTATCAATGACGATAAAGGCTGTTTCCTCCAGCCGCCCCTGCCCGTACTGTCGATCGCGGGTCAGACCCGACAAATCGGCGACCAAGGCGTCCCGACTGCGGGTCAGCTGGTTAAAGAGAGTGGATTTGCCGACATTGGGACGGCCCACCAAGGCGAGCACGGGCAGCATGACGTCAGTTTCGCGCTTCGACGTCGTAGGCTTTCAAGGCACCGTCGTTGGTGTAGACAAACAGCCGGTTGCCCCGCGCGATCATGTCGGCTCGCGCGCCCTTTGAATCAACTTTGGTACGGCCGACGATTTCCCCGTCGACCTGCGACAGCAAGTGCAGGTATCCCTCGAAATCAACTGTTGCCACGTAGCTGTTGACCGGCGTCGGACGCGACAATTCGCGGAAGCCCAGATCGATATTCTGCCAGCGCACACCCTGCCCATTGCGCAGGAACGCACTCACAGTGCCATCGTCGTCAGCCACGTACACGTTGCCGAAGCCCACACCCACACCCGATACCGACGACACATTGCGCTGCCAGAGCCGCCGACCGGAACGCGTGTCGATGGCCGCCAAACGGCCCTGATAGCTCGCGACATATAGCTCGCTGCCCTGAAGCGCCATGGAGCCATCGATATCAACAATGCGTTCGATTTCAGATCGACCCTGCGGAATCGCCACCCGAGACTCCCAAGCCACATTGCCAGAACGCAGATTGATGGCGACCACCTTGCCATCGGCGAATCCGGCGATGGCGTTATCGCCGAGAATCATCGGCGTGCCGGTACCCCGCAGCGTCAGCACGGGGACATCGCTGGTGTAGGTCCAACGGATCTCTCCGGTTTCGTAATCGAAACCCATCAGCTTACCGTCATAGGTCTGGGCCACCACATAGCGGCCATCACCCTGAGGCGCGGACAGCACCTCGCCCGAGACCACCGCGCGCCAGATTTCCTCGCCGCTGTCGGCCGACAGGCGCATGACCAGTCCTTCGGAGGCACCGACGAAAATGGAGTCCCCGTAGTGCCCTACACCGCCAGACAATGCCAAATCCAGATTACTTTTCCAGCGCACACGGCCCGTCTCGGCATCGACCGAGGCGAGCTTGCCCTCAGAGGAGGCGACATAAATGCTGTCATTCACGAGGATGGGATTGATCTTGTAGAGGCCTTCACCTTGGCCATCACCGACCCCGCGGGACCAGCGGCTCTTGAGTTTGACCTGCTCGTCGATTTTCTGCAGTTCTACGGGTTCACGCGGATCGAAATCATCATCGCTGAACCAACCCGTAATCGTGCTACAGCCCGCACTGAGCGCGAAGCTCATCACCAGCACTGTGCGCGTGAGCTGTCTCATCAGCTGGCATCCTCGGCAACGTCGGCCACAGGCGAGGCAGGCAGGCGCGTCTCGAGCGTGCGCACCTTGTTATCCAGTACGACGCTGTACTGGCCTAACTCAGCGGCCAGATCCCGTCCCTCGCGATAGGCCGTCAACGCGTCATCCGTGCGGCCCGCCGCCAAGTGGATATCGCCCTCAGCTTGAGCATAGGCCACCGGATAAGCGTCGCTGCCCTGGGAGAGTATCGCCAGCGCTTCGGTTTCTTGACCCTGTGCCGCAATAACCCGCGCCAGCCGTAGCTGAATCAGTTGCCCAATATCAGAGCGGGTGTCGCCGGCGGCCAGCGCCCATCGCAATGCGGACTCCGCGCCAGCAAGGTCACCGGCTTCAACGGCCACCTTCGCTTCCAGCATGGCACCGAATCGCGCATAGGTAGAACCGCTGTGGTTTTCCTTTAACTGCGCCGCGAGCGCTGCCAATTGCTCGGGGTCATCCCCTTCGAGCTGGATGGCGAGCATGCTGGCATAGAGATCCGAGGCGGCCTCGGCTTTGGAGGCAGTGAACCCCTGATACTGCTGCCAGCCCACGGTTCCCAGCACGGCCACCACGACTGCGGCGACGATGCCTTTGCCATTCTCATCCCACCACCGTTTAAGTGCCGCGAGATCCGCCTCATCCTGCATATGTTCTGCCACGCGTGACTCCTTTTATCAGGCGCTTTGTGCCGCCGCGAGATAGTTGGCCAGAAACGACTCCAGCTCGGCATCCGCTATGGTCTGTTGCTCGGCTTCTGCCCGCAAGGGCTTCAGCGTGACCTGGTTGTTTGCTACTTCGGCGTCACCATAAACCAGAGCCCAGGCAGCGCCACTTTTATCAGCGCGCTTGAACTGGCTCTTGAAACTGCCACCACCGAGGTGCTGCACCACATCGAGGTCCGGGAACTGCCGACGCAAGGCATCCAGCCGCGGCAAACTGTGTCGATAGGCATTTTCGTCTGCCGTCACAATATACAGGTCCGCAGGGGCCGAGACTGTAATATCCAACGCCTGCATGAGCAAGATCAGTCGCTCTAGACCTACGGCAAAACCGGCTGCAGGAGTCTCTTTGCCGCCAAAAGTCGATACCAGCGTGTCGTAACGCCCACCGCCGCATACCGTGCTCTGCGCCCCGAGATGCTCAGTGGTCCACTCAAATACCGTTTTATTGTAGTAGTCGAGGCCGCGCACCAGCCTGGGATTGACCACATAGGCAATACCGAGCGCATCAAGTTGGCTGAGTAATTCGGCAAATTCAGCGTGGGTCTCAGCATCGAGATAGTCAGACAGCACGGGTGCCGAATCGAGTACCGCCTGCGTGTCCGGACTCTTGCTGTCGAGAATGCGGAGCGGGTTAGTCTCCAATCGGCGCTGGCTGTCCTCGTCCAGACGGTCACGATGTTGGCCGAGATAGCCCACCAGGGCCTCCCGGTAGCGCGCACGATCAGCTGCGGAACCAATGCTGTTGATCTCCAACTGCAGGGCGTCGTCCACGCCAAGGCGTCGCCAGAGCTGTCGACTCAGCGCGATCAGTTCGGCGTCCTGATCAGGTGTCGCCACGCCGAAGGCCTCGACCCCCAGCTGATGAAACTGGCGCTGGCGGCCCTTTTGGGGTCGTTCGTAGCGAAACATCGGCCCCATGTACCACAAGCGTTGAGGCGTCACAGCAAGGTTATGCTGCACCACTGCCCTCACGCACCCCGCAGTGCCCTCCGGGCGCAGGGTCATGCTGTCATCATTGCGATCCGCAAAGCTGTACATCTCTTTTTCAACAATATCGGTGACCTCACCGATGGAGCGGGCGAATAGATCAGTCGGCTCGATAATGGGCAAGCGGATCTCGGCATAGCCATAGCTCGACAACACCTCGAGCGCGGCCGTCTCCATTGACTGCCACAGCGGGGTGTCCTCGGGCAGGATGTCGACCATCCCGCGTATCGCTCGAAAAGTTGTCATGATCTGAACGTCAGTGTGTGCTGGAGATAATGTTGGCTTCCCGCTCCGAGCGCGCGACTTCAAGGGCCTGTGCGCGATCGCGAATCACCGATTCAAGATGGTCCACAAAGTCCTGGTTGCTGACTTTGTGATCGGGTTCGCCGGAGATGTAGATCAGGTTGTTGGGTGTGGCACCCGTGAGGCCAACATCCGCTTCCCGCGCCTCGCCCGGCCCGTTAACGATGCAACCAATCACCGCCACATCCATGGGCGTGCGGATATCTTCAAGACGGTTTTCCAGCTCATTCATCGTGCTGATCACATCAAAGTTTTGGCGCGAGCAACTCGGGCAGGCAATGAAATTGATGCCATTGGCGCGCAATTTCAGGCTCTTCAGGATCTCAAAGCCCACCTTGACCTCTTCCACCGGATCGGCGGCCAATGAGATACGGATCGTATCGCCAATACCTTCCATCAACAGCATGCCGATCCCCACCGCAGATTTCACGGTGCCACCACGCGTGCCACCCGCTTCGGTAATACCCAAATGGAGCGGCTGTTCAATTTGCTCAGCCAGCTTGCGATAGGCCTCTACCGCCATGAAGACCTCCGAGGCCTTGACGCTCACCTTGAAGTCCTGAAAATCGTGACGGTCCAGTATCTCCACATTTCTCAGCGCGGACTCCACTAGGGCGTCGGCATTCGGCTCCGGATACTTGCGCAGTAGCTCCTTACCCAATGACCCCGCATTCACACCAATACGAATCGGAATACCCCGATCCTGGCATGCCGCAATGACTTCCTTCACTTTGGCCTCTCGGCCGATGTTGCCAGGGTTGATCCGCAAACAGTCGACCCCGTACTCAGCGACCTTGAGCGCTATTTTGTGATCGAAGTGAATATCCGCCACCACGGGGACACCGGCTCTGGGTCGAATCTCCTTGAAGGCCTCAGCAGCCTCCATGCTGGGCACAGAGACCCTGACCAAATCGGCACCCGCCGCTGCAATCGCATGAATCTGTGCGACCGTTGCCTCGACATCACAGGTTTCAGTGTTGGTCATGCTCTGCACGGCGATGGGGGCATCGCCGCCAATCGGCACGTTGCCTACCTGAATCTGTCTACTTACGCGGCGCTTTATGGGCGAAGGCTGGTTCATGGCCACTGTCCTCCCGTATCCGGCTTTCAGACCGAATACTCGTTATCGACTCTGACGCTCCATCCAGGCCCTGTACTCGAGAGAATCCGGGTACAGATTACGCAATGCCAACTCATAACTACCCAGGGCATCCTGGTCGCCTGTTTGATCGGCGATTTCCAGACCGAGTAGCAGCCCCCGCGGCGATTGCTGTGGAGAGACCGTCCTGTAGCTACCATGATACCCCGCGGCTTCGTCAGTATCACCCGCTTCGAGGCGCAGAAAACCCATCTCCAAAAGCGCTACCGGATTGCGTCGATCCATCGACAGGGCCCGGGTAAAGGCCGCCTGAGCGCCCACGTTGTCCTCAAGCTGCAGCCGACACAGCCCCAAATTCACAAACGCCATAGGGCGACCGCTGTAGAGCGTATCTTCCGTCACGCGATAAAAC
>JAAEZV010000064.1 GCA_018222695.1 Gammaproteobacteria bacterium | reverse complement strand
TCCCCATCGTGGCTAAAGCGGCCGCCTGCATCGGATCGACCGCCAAGGCCTGCTCGGCGCGCGCGCGTGCCCGACGGCTGAGCACACGACCCGAAGAGAGAAATTCAGATTGAGCGGCTTTACCGAGAATCTCGGGCGCCGTGGCCCCAGCCTCAATCAACCGATCGTAATATCGCAACGCCTCGGCCGGCTCGTTACCCGACAGATAGTACTCACCCAGCAACAGCGCATAGTCGGCGTTTGCAGGACGCGCCTCTGCGCGGACCGTGATCCGATCAATGAGCGCCAACACGTCTTCAGGCTGCGACTGCTCGATCCGCCCAAGCTGCTCAGCAATTTGAACATCCTCCCAGCCGCCCAGCATCCGGTACATCAGCCAAGCCGCAATCGCGACCACCGCGACGGCAGCAAGCTGCCCTCGACCGGAATACGTCGGACGCTGGCTCTTCTCCGGGGGTGCCTCCCCAGCCTGATCCTCAAGCAACCGCAACGCGGCTTCCTCACGAAGCTCAGCCGCCTCTGCCTCGCCCGCCAGCTCGCGTTGACGAAGCCGCAACCAGTCCTCGTTCGTCTCTGGGGCGCCGCCTCGACGCCAGATTCGGGGTAGCCAAATCATCATTGCTGCGGCTACCACCCATAACAGCAGCGCGAATACAGGAAAGGCGCTATTCAATCGCGAGGCTCCCCGAGTAATCTCGTGATTTCCGCTTGCTCTGCTTCAGTGAGATCAGTGGACCGGGCGCTCGGGCGCTGCCTGAAATGAAATAGCAAACCGACAGCACCCAACATCAGCAACAGCCCGGGGGCAGCCCACAGCAAGACCGTATTGCGGTCTACGCCAGGGCGATAGCGGACAAATTCTCCGTATCGCGCCACCATAAACGCCAGGATCTCGTCATCGGTCGCGCCCTGCTCCAACTGCTCGTAGAGCACAACGCGGAGGTCCCGTGCGATGGGCGCATTAGAGTCGGCAATATTTTGATTCTGACACTTGGGACAACGCAGCTCCTGACTGAGTTGGTGGTAACGCAGCTCGAGATCAGGAGAAGAGAACTCGTAGGTTTCGATTACCGCCAGAACGACCGGGGCGAGCCACAATTGGCCGCAGATCGCGGCGCGTATCAACACCCTTAGGGCAATCTTCACTGCTCGCCCTCCGAACCCACTGCGACCACTGGCGACGCAGCCGCCGGGAACCAACGGATGAAGTCACGCTGAAAGACTGCCTCATCCAAAACACCCACATGCCGGTGCGCAATATGTCCCGCTGCATCCACCACATAGGTTTCTGGTGCGCCGTAAACCCCGAGATCCAATCCGACCGAACCTTCTTTATCTACCACATTGAGCTGATAGGGATCGCCCAATTGTGCCAACCACTCTCTGGCCTTGACGGGCTCATCTTTGTAATTGAGGCCATAGATCGGGACACCTTGCTCAGCCAGGGCCAATAAGTACGGATGCTCGACTCGACAGGAGTAGCACCAAGTCGCCCACACATTCACCAGCGCGGGCAACTCGGAGAGCGCTGACACCGAAATCTGGCGGCCGCTGTTTAGTTCGGGTTGAGCGAAATCGGGGAAGGGTTGCCCCAAACGCGCGGCGGGAAGTTCGGTCGGATCAATCGACAGGCCACGAAAGAGCAGGCCGGCAAGCACGGCAAAGGCGACGAGCGGGATAAACCTCTTAGCCCGCAACGGCTGCGACTCCAGACTGAGCTGCTGTCACATTGGATCTCTGCGATCGGTATCGACGATCGAAGGCGGTCACCAGCGCCCCCAGGCCGATCATCAAGGCGCCCAACCACAACCACCGCACCATCGGCTTATATTGCAGACGCACCGCCCATGCCTGCTCACCAATCGGCTCGCCCAACGCGATATAGAGATCCCGCCACAAGCGAGCGTCGATGGCGGCTTCGGTCATGATCTGCCCGCTTGCGAAATAGCGGCGCTTCTCCGGTACCAGCACCGCGATCAGCTCCTGATCAAGCCTCACCTCAAATACGGCCTGATCGGCAAGGTAATTGGGGCCCGCCTGCTGCCCCAGACTCATGAGCTCGAAACGATAGGCACCCAGCGTCTCAACATCCCCCACCGCCATTCTCAAGTCACGCTCCTCGTTTTCCTGGGTTACGACTACCGCACCCAAGACCACCGCCGCGAACCCGAGGTGCGCCAATGTCATGCCGATAAAACTGGGCGTCAATCGGCGCCACGTGAGTCCGCCGTCCACGCCGGTCGCGATACGCCGCCACAGATCCTTGACCACCCCTAGCGCCACCCAGCCTGAAAGCAATACGGCGAATGCGATCCACAGGTTGAAATCATCGCTTCCCAAAAAGGCCAGCACGATCGCCACCACTAACACGCCGAGTCCGGGCACGAGTAACTCATGCAACCAGCGGCGGGTGGTGTCCTCCCTCCAGCGAGAGAGCGGCCCGACCGCCATAAACGGCATCACCAGCGCCATGAGCGGCACAAACACGGCATTGAAGTAAGGCGGCCCAACGGAATATTTGCCGAGAGAAAAAGCGTCCATGATGAGCGGGAACAGTGTGCCGAGCAGCACGACAATCGTCGACACCGTGAACACCAGATTATTGATCATCAGTAGCGACTCACGGGAGACGCCCGAGTAATTCACACGACTAGCAACAGACGGTGCGCGCAGCGCGTAGAGCAACAGTGACCCGCCCACCACCAAGGCGAGAAAGATCAGAATGAATAGACCGCGCTCAGGGTCTGCCGCAAAAGCGTGAACACTCGTCAGCACGCCGGAGCGCACGAGAAATGTCCCCAGCAACGACAGCGAAAAAGCAAAAATGGCGAGTAGCACGGTCCAGGATCGAAACACCCCCCGCTTTTCGGTCGCCGCCAAGCTGTGCACTAAAGCGGTCCCCATTAGCCAAGGCATAAACGACGCATTTTCGACCGGATCCCAGAACCACCAGCCACCCCACCCCAGCTCATAGTAGGCCCACCAGCTGCCGAGCATGATACCCAGGGAGAGGAAGCCCCACGCCACATTCGTCCAGGGTCTGGACCACCGGGCCCACGACGCATCGAGGCGACCGCCCATCAAAGCGGCGATGGCGAACGCGAAAGGCACGGATAAACCGACGTAACCCATATACAAAAGCGGCGGATGGATAATCAATCCGGGATCCTGAAGCAGCGGATTCAGGTCGTTGCCATCGAGAGGCGTGTTCGGCAGTAGCCGCTCAAAAGGGTTGGATGTCAGCAGAGAGAACGCCAGAAACCCCACTGCCACCATGCCCATCACGCTGAGCACCCGCGCAACCATCACCAAAGGCAGCCCACGGCTAAAGGTCGCGACCGCGGCCATCCAGCCAGAGAGAATGAGCACCCACAGTAAGAGCGAGCCCTCGTGGTTACCCCACAAGGCCGAAAATTTGAAGATGGGCGGCAGCAGACTGTTGGAATTGGCGGCGACCACGGCCACCGAGAAATCATCTTGTAAGAAGCTCGCTGCCAATAAGGCAAACGCCACTGCAACGAAGACCGTGACGCCCACGGCCAACGAAGGGGCCATATTCATGGCCGCCACATCTCGACGCGCCGCGCCCCACATCGGCACCACGGCCAGCCCAATTGCCAGCACAAAGGCAATAATCAGCGCTACGTGGCCAAGCTCGGGTATCACGGTAGGACGGGCTGGCCTTGCGGCGCCGTTTTACCTTCAAGTGCGGCAGCGACCTCGGGGGGCATGTAGTTTTCATCGTGCTTGGCCAGCACCTGTGTGGCCACCAACATCCCCGACTCATCCAACGTGCCTTCTGCCACAACGCCCTCGCCCTCGGCAAACAGGTCGGGCAGGATGCCGCTGAAGCGGACCGGCACCGAGGCCTCGTAATCTGTCACCCAAAAAGTGGTATCGAGATCCGTTTCACTGCGCTCAATGCTCCCCTCGACCACCATGCCGCCCAGCCGGATACTGCGATCCATTGGCGCTTTGCCCGCCACCACATCGGCGGGTGGATAGAACAGATTGATGTTGTCCCGCAGCGCAAACGCTACTAGACCGATAGCCGCGCTCGACAACACCACCATAAGACTGACCAGAATCAATCGCTGCTTTCGAACCGGATGCATCAGACGTCAGACCCCATGGCCGTCGGCTGAGTGGCCGCGGCTGAGCGGCGTTGCTCTGCCTGAAGCCAGCGCCAGTGCTGCCGAATCCGCTTAACAGGTAGCCATACCATGAGGACGAGCGGTAACGCTGTAAGGGCGTAGGCCAACCACACGTAGAAGCCGTGGCCGTCCATGTGCCACACCGCGGCAAGCGACTCGAAATACATCAGGTATCCCCCACAAGCTGCTTCAACCAACCGGAGTCCCTGTGGGTCCAGAGCAGCTCAGCTCGCATATTCAGTAACAGCGTCAGCGCAAAGAGGCAGTAGAAGGCCAGAATCATCAATAGCAAAGGATAGAGCATGCTCGAATCAATCGCCGACTCTCCGGTAAATTTAATCGACGCGGGCTGATGGAGTGAATACCACCAGTCGACTGACTTGTAGATGATCGGAATGTTGACCATCCCCACGAGGCTGAGCACAGCGCAGGCACGTGCTGCTGCGGTTTTGTTTTCGTAAGCTTCAAACAAAGCCACCACACCCAGATAGAGAAACAGCAATATCAACATCGAGGTGATGCGAGCATCCCAAACCCACCAGGCTCCCCAGGTCGGCTTACCCCAAATGGCGCCAGTCACCAGCGCGATCGCCGTCAAGACAGCCCCCACCGGCGCCGCGGCGCGCATCGTGACGTCGGCCATCTTGATCCGCCAGATCAGACTGACGGCACCCGCAAACGCCATCACGTAGTAACCGGCGAGGGCCACGACGGCTGCGGGCACGTGAATGTAGATGATCCGATAAGAATTACCCTGGCGGAAATCTGGTGGCGCCACCAACAGACCCCAGACGGCACCCACTAGCAACAAGGTCACGGTAACGGGCAACAACCACCGGACGAGGGTGCCACTGAAACCAAAAAACCAGGGTGGTGAACCCAATTTGTGAATGAACGCCCACATGCCCTTAGTATAGCGCCTAACCGCCCTCAATGACGCGCCCGACAGGCGCCCTAACCCACTGCCGGAGGCGAGATCAGCTGTCGAGCGAGACGCGGAGTGCGGCACCAATCGCCAGAGGCGCCACGACCAGTGACCCGAGCGCCAACCCGCCGAGCAACGCCAGCCAACTCTCCGGGTTACCACCCAGCACTGCCTCACGAACCGCCGTGGTACCGAAGATCAAAACCGGCACATTGAGCGGAATAATCAGCAAAGACAACAGCAGGCCGCCGCGACGAATGCTGACCGTCAGCGCACTACCCAGCGCGCCAATGAGCGTCAGACAGACTGTTCCCAGCAAGAGACTTACCGACAGAGTGAGCAAACCCTCGTCTGGTAATCCCAACATCACGCCAAAGAGCGGCGACAGCAACGCCAACAAAAACCCGGTCGCCAGCCAGTGCGCAGAGATTTCGGCGAGCGCAGTGACCGCTAGCGGATAGGGTGCCAACGCCAATTGCTCCAAACTGCCATCCTCAAAATCAGATGCAAATAGCTTGGCGCTGACCATTAGGCTAGCCAACAAGGCCACCACCCAGAGGATTCCGTGCGAGAGCGCCGCCAACCTGGTCGGGTCCGGCCCCAGCCCCAGCGGAAACAGCGTAATGACCATGAAGAAGAACAACAGTGGGTTGGCGACATCTGCAGGACTCGTCATGATGCTTCGACCGTGGCGCAGAAATTGCCTCAGGAAAACGACCCTGAGAGACAGCAACGGTTGATCAGACGGCATACCGACCCAAATCCAGATCTTGCTGCAGTGGCCCGAACCGGCTCGGTTGATGACTGGTAAACACCGTCGCACCGCCCGCATTCACGTGTCTGTGAACGCACGCCTCGAGCCACTCACATCCGGCCACATCGAGCGCTGTAAAGGGCTCATCCAATAACCACAGCGGTGCGTCACTCAGCAGTAGTCTCGCCAGCGCCACCCGCCGCTGCTGCCCCGCCGACAACGATCCGACCGGTCTATATTCGTAACCTGCCAGATTCACTGCAGCCAAAGCCTCGCAAATCTGACTTACTGAAGCGGTGACATCGCTGGCCGGGTGCCACCGGAGATTGTCCACTGGGCTGAGACTCGATTTGAGTGCGGAGGCATGCCCCAAATAAAGAAAGGCGCCGGCATGGCGGATCTCGCCGGTTACGCCCAACCTGGCCACCCCCGCTAATCCCCGCAGAAGGCTGGTCTTGCCCACACCATTCGCGCCCACCAACTGCCAGATTTCACCTCCTGAGACGCTGAGGTCAACGTCACTCAGCAGCCTGCGGTCTCCCCGCTCAATCGCAACCTGAGTGGCCTGTAGCAGCATCAGAGATTCACAACGCGGATATCGGGCAGACCTAAACTGTCATCCACTTCGACCTTGAGTCCCTGAAAATCAAACAGACTCTGATCAAGCAAATGGGAGGGCGCGACATTACCCAGCGCTCTGAAGATGGTCTCCGTTCTTCCCGGATATTGTCGTTCCCAGTCGGTCAGCATTCCCTTGATCTCCTGTCGCTGGAGGTTGTCCTGGGTACCACATAGATTGCAGGGAATGATCGGAAACTGCATGGCTCGTGCGTAATCTGCGATATCTGACTCGCGACAGTACGCCAATGGCCGGATCACCACGTTCCGTCCGTCGTCGCTTTTTAATTTGGGCGGCATGGCTTTTAGCTTGCCGCCGAAAAATAGATTGAGAAAAAGCGTCTCGACAATGTCATCGCGATGATGGCCCAAGGCGATTTTGGTCGCGCCAATCTGCTCGGCAAAACCATAGAGCGTGCCACGGCGCAGCCGCGAGCAGAGGCCACAGGTCGTCTTGCCTTCAGGAATGATGCTACGCACGACGCTGTAGGTGTCTTTCTCCAATATGTAGAACGGCACACCGAGCGTTTCCAAATAATCCGGCAAGACATGCTCTGGGTAACCAGGCTGCTTTTGATCGAGGGTCACGGCCACGATTTCAAAGTCGATAGGCGCACTGGATCTCAGTGAGATCAGTAACTCGAGCATGGCATGAGAATCTTTGCCGCCCGAAATACACACCATGATGCGATCACCGGCCTCAATCATGTTGAAATCAGCGATGGCCTTGCCCGTCTGTCGACGCAAACGCTTGCGCAGCTTGTTGAACTCAAGCCGGTCCTTGCGGGTGTCCCTGTCGTAACCGACTTGGGTGTTGTGCTGATCTGCCTGCGCCATCATTCCTTCCTGCCATGCCTCGGCGCCTTGAGGGTCATGCGCGCACCGTGGTGCTGCGGATGATATGAGAGACCACTGCGCGGCGCAAAAGGGGGTTGGCGGGACGATTTGGCCGATGACTTGAGTTTTCGCTCGTCTGACAGGACAATCCGTGCCGCTTCCAACCGACTATCGATTGCCCACCAGCAAGGAACCCCATCATGAAAGCACCCGCACGCGTTACTGTCACCGGAGCCGCAGGACAAATTGGTTACGCCCTGCTCTTTCGAATCGCTTCGGGGTCAATGCTGGGTAATGATCAACCCGTCATCCTGCAGTTGCTCGACATCACCCCGGCGATGGACGCGCTCGGCGGCGTCAAAATGGAGCTCGATGACTGCGCATTTCCGCTTCTGGCAGACGTGATCTGTACCGACGACCCTGAGGTCGCCTTCAAAGATTCGGATTACGCACTGCTGGTGGGCGCACGCCCCCGCGGTCCCGGCATGGAACGCAAAGACCTGTTAGAGGCTAACGCCGCCATTTTTGGCGTGCAGGGCAAGGCGATTAACGCCGTCGCCAGCAGAGACATCAAGGTGCTGGTGGTCGGCAACCCCGCCAATACCAACGCACTGATCACCCAGCGCAACGCGCCGGATATCGACCCCCGGCAGTTCACCGCCATGACGCGGCTCGACCATAATCGGGCTAAAACCCAGCTCGCCCAGAAAACCGGGGCTACCGTGAATGACATTCGCCAAATGACGATCTGGGGTAATCACTCCGCGACCCAATACCCCGACCTGCATCACGCTTTGGTTTCGGGCGAGTCAGCCATGAACGGTCTGGATATGGATTGGTACAGCCAGACCTTTATCCCCACTGTGCAACAGCGGGGTGCCGCCATTATTGAAGCCCGGGGCGCTTCGTCTGCCGCCTCAGCGGCCAACGCTGCCGTGGATCATATGCGCAGCTGGGCGCTGGGCACGTCAGCCGATAATTGGGTTTCCATGGGTG
>JAAEZV010000063.1 GCA_018222695.1 Gammaproteobacteria bacterium | reverse complement strand
TGGGTATTGCACTCAAAATGGGAGCGACCAAAGCCGACTTTGACCGCACCGTGGGGATTCACCCCACGGCGGCGGAGGAATTCGTGACCATGCGGACACCCCGCGGCTGATTGTGGAGCTCGCACTGTGGGAAATCGGGGTGCTGATCCTCGCGGGACTCGCTGGCGGCTTTATCAACGTCATGGCAGGCGGCGGCTCAGTGATTACGGTACCCGTAATGATTTTTATGGGTGTGCCGGGACCCATCGCCAACGGCACCAATCGACTGCCCATCCTCGCGCACAACATCAGCGCGGCCTTGACCTATTTCCGCCATGGGCTACCCCGGTCAGGGATGATCCTGTCGCTCTCGCTTTGCGCAGTGCCGGGAGCGGTGGCCGGCGCACTGGTCGGTGTGCGCCTGCCGGTCGAGACGTTCAATTTGGTACTTGCTGCCGTGATGGGTCTGGTGCTGATTCTGATGCTGACCGATTCAGGTCGGCCACGGGCCGCGGCGGCCGCGCCACTGACACACCGCCGGCGCCTCTGGGGACATGCTCTGATGGTCGCGGCTGGCTTCTGGGGCGGATTCATTCAAATCGGCATGGGCTTCATTCTGCTGCCTATCCTCAACCGGGTGCTGGGACTCGACCTGGTGGCAGCCAACATCCACAAAGTTTTTATTATTCTGCTCTACACACTCTCCGCGCTGTGGGTGTTTGGCAGTCAACTGGAGCTACTCTGGTGGATCGGTGCGGTCATGGCTTTGGGTAATGCCGTCGGCGGCTGGCTCGGTGCCAGACTGACGCTTCAAGGTGGTGAGCGTGTGATCCGCTGGGTGGTCGTGTTTTCGATCGCCGGCATGATGGTGAAACTGATATGGTTCCCGTAACAGGAAGCCCGAGGAGCGGCATGAACATGATCGATTGGACGAGGTGCTTGCGTCGCACAGTCATCACCCTACTGTGCATTGGCATTCTGGGGTGCACCACCATGCAGGTAGACACGGCGCCCGCAGATCGTTTCGCCAGCAAGGGCTATCAAACCTTCAGTTGGCGCGCTGAGGTACCAACGGGTGTCCCCCAATCCATGGAGACGCTGTACCAGCTCTCGACCACGGTGAGAGAGGTGTTGTCCGCATCGCTGCAAAAAAAGGGCTACCAGTATCAGGCCTCAGGTGGCGACTTTTTCGTGAGCTATGCCTTCGGAGCCCGGCTGGAAGGCGGCGTGGATCCCGGCATGCCCAACCCTGCTCCGACTAGCTCGGTCATTAACCGCAGTCCGGACCCCGCCGTCATGGACAATGCCTACGCGCTGAGTGGCCCACGAGAGGTCGCGAGCCTGATGCTTAGCTTCGAAGATGGCGACAATCTGGCCTCGGTCTGGTCGGCAAGCATCAGTCAGGTGGTGGAAAACCAGAACCAGCCTGATCTGGACAAAGTGCGCCGCAAGCTTGAGCCGGGCATCGCGAGAGCGCTGCGGGTGCTACCCAACGCCCCTACCCCCTGAGCCCGTAGACCTCCGGATTCGCGCAAAAGGGCAACGGCTCATCCGCCATCCCGGCCCGCAAATTCTCAAGCGCTCGGGTCACCATGGCCATCCGCGTCGAGAACGTGGCACTGCCCACATGCGGCAGTAGCACCGCGTTATCCAGACTCAAAAGCGGATGATCAGCGGGTAGCGGCTCGGTCTCAAACACATCGAGCCCCGCTCTAAGGCGACCGCTCGATACCTCTTCGATTAACGCCGCTTCATCGACCAAGGCGCCTCGGCCGGTATTAATAAGCGTGGCACCGGCACGCATGCTCGCCAAACGCTCGCGGCTGGCAATCTGGACCGTGTCTGGCGTAAGGGCGGTGTGAAGCGACACGATGTCGCAACGGGCGAACAGATCATCGAGGTCCACCATCTCGATACCCTCAATGGTTTTCGGTGTACGGTTCCAGCCTAGGATGCCGCAACCAAAACCGCGCAGGCGCTTCACCGTTGCTTCGCCAATCGGGCCCAGACCGACGATGCCGACAGTGGCCTGACTGAGGTCGCTTCCCAGCAGCAAGTCTGACTGCCAACCCTGAGACCACTGGCCCGTTCTCATCCAGCGATCGGCCTCGGCAATCCGGCGGGTTGCTGCAATCATCAGCCCCACCGCCAAATCAGCAGTGCTATCCACCAAAACGCCCGGTGTGTGCCCCACGGGAATGCCGGCAGCAGTAGCCGCCACCAAATCAATGTGGTCAACACCCACCGAGATGGTTGAAATCACCTTTAATTGCCGGGCGTCTGCGACGACGGATGCCGTGATCGGCGTCGACAAAGCGCACAACAAGCCCTCGGCATCAGCAAGCCATTCTTGCAGCGTCACCTCGGGCATCGCCTCCCTGCCTGACCACATCAGTAGATCGAACTGATCACTTAACGGTGCAACGATATCTTCGGGCAGGTCGAGGCTGATCACGCACTTCGACGTCACAGGGCGCTCCTTGATAGATCTGGTGCAGCATCAGTCGGCTGGCCTGTGAGTCCGTTACCAAAGATCAGCGACCACATCACAACCAGCAGGACGACGACGCTGGTCCCCAACCAGGCCAGACCGTAGCCACCCTGTGCCAATAACGCCGCAGCGACCAAGGGGCCAAATATCCGACCGAAAGCAGCAGAAGAGGCCGTCACGCCAAAGAACTGTCCCCGCGACGCAGGGGCGACCAAATGGCTCGCAATAGTATTGAGCACCGGCAGACATAGCGTAGCCGCGGAAAACAACAACAGGCCTAGCGCACCCATCGCCCACGCCTGTGTGGCGACAGCAGATAATGCCAGCGACGCACTGAAGCACAGCGCCGCGCCGCGCAATACCCAGAGATTACCGAAGCGGTCTGTCATCCGGCCCAGAATATTGCCCTGAGTGACCACCATAACGACGCCGATCAACCCGAAAAATAGTCCCACTTCGCGGGCCTGCCAGCCAAGACCATTCGCCACCCACAGTGGAAACAGATAGACCGAAGCGCTCACTGCGGAGGTGTGAAAACAAAACTGACAGATAAAGAGGGGCAGGCCGGGCCGCTTCACAATCTCGCGCAGTGGCGCAGCGGGGGCATCATCCACTGCTGTGTCAGCATGACTATCTCGGGCCTTCGCTGCTGGTAAGAGGACAAACGCCAACACGGCGGCAAGGACCGATAACACGCCGGCGACCAGACAGGGCAACATAAAGTCCGTCTCGCTTCGGGCGAGCACACCGCCGATGACGGGTCCGAGAATCAAACCGATACCGAACGCTCTGCCGATCAGGCCCATGGCCCTGGATCTCTGCTCAGGCGTGCTGGCATCGGCGATGAGGGCGGTGGCCACCGGAACGCCGCCCGCCATCATGCCCGCCACTGCGCGAGACGCGTAAACCAGCCAGAGGGTGTCAGCAATGGCCAATAAGAAGTGAGATACCGCGCCGCCAAGCAGACAGATACCGAGAATCCGCCGCCTACCTACCCGGTCAGACAACCTGCCCCAGATCGGCGCGACAATCGCCGCAGCGACACTGTACGTAGCGAGAATAAAAGCGATGTCATCAGTGCCCCCGCCGAGCTGCGGAGATAAAAAGGGCAAGATCGGAATCACAATGCCAAAACCAATCAAATCGACGACGATCACAAAAAACACCAGCCACGCCAGCGATTGCTGACGGGCACGGTCGATGAATCGGGTCACGACTCGGTCCAGCGATGCGTCTCGGGGAGCGTAATATCAAAGAGATCCAATGCACGCGCCACACTCTGGGTGATCACGGCATCCAGCGAATCGGGTTTGGCATAAAAAGCGGGCACGGGCGGCGCCACAACGGCCCCCATCTCCGTGACGGCCGCCATGTTGCGGAGATGGCCGAGATGCAAAGGCGTCTCGCGCACCATCAGCACCAATCGACGGCGTTCCTTCAGCACCACATCCGCCGCTCGTGTGAGCAGCGACGAGGTCACCCCTGACGTGATTTCACCGAGTGTCCTGATTGAGCAGGGTGCCATCAGCATGCCTCGGGTGCGGAAAGATCCACTGGCCACCGAGGCGCCGACATTGCGCACCGGATACCACACGTCAGCCAGTTCCCGGATATCCTCCACCGATTGATCCAGCTCATGATGCACGGTGAGCTCGGCCGATTTACTCATAATCAAGTGCGTTTCAATCGGCAGCGGCTTGAGGAGCTCCAGCGCCCGAACACCGTACTGCACGCCGGAGGCACCGCTAATGCCAATAATCAGTCGATCCACGGGCTCATTCTCCACAGAAGACCCCTAACGGGCGCTGGCCCTGATCTCTGCGCGAACACGGGGCAGACGCTTTTCACGACGCATTTTTCAGTGCTTCCAGCATCGCCATCATTTTTTCGTGCACCTTATTGACCGCTTTCAGCGGGCGGACCATCACCTTAAACTCGCTGATCTGGCCGTTAGACACCTGAATCATGTCAATCCCGTTGACATGAATCCCATCCAGGGTGCATTCAAACTCCAACACCGCAGAGTCGCCATCGCGGACCTCACGAACGTAGCGAAAATCCGTATCGAAGACCTGACCGGCTGCACTGAGATACATAAAAGTGATGTCCCGACCCTGCTGCGGCGTGTGCACGACGGGAGACCAGAAAACGCAGTCCGGCGCCAAAAGATCATGTAGGCCATCTGTGGTGCCATGAGCCATCATGTCGTGCCACCGGTCGATTACATTGTCAGATTGCTGTGTCATGTTTGCTCTCTCACTCGGGTCTCTCTTATTCGTGCCTACCGTCGCCTGCCGCCCCGCGGCGACTCCACCCCACTTTCCTGTTGCAGATCTTGCTGGGCAGCGAGCCGTAACTCGTAGGACTGCTGACCTCGCAGCCGATCCGCCCGGCGAATCTGAAGTTGATACTTTCGACGGCGATGGGCGGCCATCAGCCGCTGAAACCGCTCTGCATCCTGCTCCCCTGAGAGCCATGCCTCCACCTGGGCAATATCGATGCCCAATCGATAAGCGATGCGCGAGGGGCGAATTCGATGAACGTGAAACTCCGCCACCAAATCAATTTGCTGCTCCGGAGTCAGCGTACATTCGCAGGCGTACCCGATGGGGGGATTGGGCCGTCGACTGTCTGTAACTTGTATCATGGTGCTGTTTACTTGATGTTCCTTGCAGCCCCGATGCCGCTATGGCTCCGGCTAAGGAGCGGTATTGTGACATAGCACTCGCCATCGCGATCCTGCCATACTCTACTGGATTTCTATCGTCGAATACTGCCGCTGTAATCAGCAATAGGAAAACCCGTGACAGCCGAACGGATTCAGGACCCCAACTCGCTACGCCGCACAAAGATTGTTGCGACGGTGGGGCCCGCGAGCCAGAGTCAGGACATGATTGGTCGCTTGCTGGGAGCGGGCGTCGATGTCTTTCGCCTCAATTTTAGTCACGGGGCACAAGCCGATCACGCGCAGGTTGCTCAGCACATCCGCCGACAAGCCCGACACCACGGACGGTACGTGGGCATTCTGGCTGACCTGCAAGGACCCAAAATACGCATTGGGGGTTTTGCTGAGGGGTCCGTCATGCTTCAGGCGGGCGATCCTTTCCAGCTCAGCTTGTCGATCGCGCCGGACGCGGGTGATCAAAGAGGCGTTTCAGTGGAATACGAGGCGCTACCGGCCAGTGTCGAGCAAGACGATATTTTGCTTCTGGATGATGGCAAGCTAAGGCTGCGAGTCGATGACGTCAGCGATACAACCGTCGACTGTACCGTAGTGATCGGCGGAAAACTCAGTTCGCGCAAAGGCGTCAACAAGCTAGGTGGCGGTTTGGCGGCACCCGCATTAACCGAGAAGGACCTGGACGATATCTGCGCCATGCCAGACATTGAGCCCGACTTTGTCGCGGTCTCCTTCGTCTCCAGCGCCGAAGACATTGTCTATGCGCGCAAGCTACTTGCGGATCAGGGTCTGCGCCCCGCCATCATCGCGAAAATAGAACGGGCCGAGGTGGTGGCCGACACAGAGCTCTTGAACAGCATTATCGACGCCGCGGACGGCGTGATGGTGGCGCGCGGTGATTTGGGTGTTGAAGTGGGTGATGCCCAGCTCATCGGTATTCAGAAGAATTTGATTTCCACCACGCGAAAGCGTGACCGCATGGTGATTACGGCCACGCAGATGATGGAATCCATGATTAGCAATTCTATGCCAACCCGCGCGGAAGTATTTGATGTCGCCAACGCAGTGCTGGATGGCACAGACGCCGTCATGCTCTCTGCCGAAACCGCGGTCGGGGACTTTCCCGTCGAAGTCGTGACCGCTATGGCGGACGCGGCCCTCGGCGCGGAGCAGCATCCGGTCGCTCGCACCTCCAAATATCGGCTTGATAGGGAGTTCTCCAGTGCGCAGGAAACCATCGCACTGTCAGCGATGTACGGCGCCAATCATTTCGCGCGCATGCGGGGCCTCGCGTGTCTGACAGAACGGGGCACGACACCCACTATGATGTCGCGGCTGAGCTCAGGCCTCCCCATCTTCGCCCTGAGCCGCAATGCCGATACGCTGCAGCGTCTGGCGCTGTGCCGCGGAGTGATTCCGCTTTTCTTTGACTTCACCGCCTTCGCACCCCAGGACCTCGAGGCGCGCACCATTGAATTTCTGGTGGACGGTGGCTACCTGGCTCGCGGAGATTACATCTTGCTCACTATGGGCAGCGCGCATGGCGAATCGGGTAAAACCGATTTGATGAAGATTTTGCCCGTCGGGTAGGGCCCGATCGCGCCATTTTGGGGCGTTGAACTGCCAAAAAAATTCATCTGCGCTGGCTTGCGAGAGTGCTACACTGACGTGGCTGGGTTTCCAGCACGCTTTTTGCTGAGCCACTGCAGTCTTCGGTCTTCGGTTTTGTTCCCATCAAGCGCAACAGCCCGCAAGGGCAAATGAGTAATCGTCAACACAGGTAGTAGAAAACATGTCAACAGTAACGGGCACCGTGAAGTGGTTTAACGAGACCAAGGGCTACGGTTTTATCGCACAAGAAGATGGTCCAGATGTATTCGTTCACTTCAGCGCTATTCAGGGTGATGGCTTCAAAACGCTGACAGATGGACAGAAGGTTGAGTTCACTGTCACAGACGGGCAAAAAGGCCCTCAGGCCGAGAACGTCCATCCGCAGTAACAGCCGAAACAAAAAAGGCCCGCAAGGGCCCTTTTTATTTCTCTCTAACGTCGACTAGAAAAGATCTTTTTCCAGCTCGCGCTGGCGGTCTTCTTCACTGGTCACGTAAGCAATCCACTGCTTGGAATACTTGGCAGAGCGTTCGTCTTTGCCAGCCGCGCGGAAAGCGCGACGCGCCTTATCGTATTCACCGAGGTTGAAGTACGCCATGCCCAACACCAGCCGAGCCTGGTCAGGGCGCTTTACGCCACCTTTCTTCAGGCCCTTCTCGACAGAGTCTGCGGCCTTGGTAAATTGATCGCCGTCCAGATAAACGTTACCCAGCCTAACGAATAGCTCGCCCTCGTCAGACTTGGCGGCTGCCTTTTCCATCATCGGGATCGACTTAGCTACTTCGCGCGCCTGTGCCCAAGCACTGCCGGCCAATTCGTAGTTCTTTGACTTGTCATCGACGAGCTCGTCGGCGAAGCCTTTCTGAATCACAGACCCGGCGTAGTAAGGCGCTTCTGCGTTGAGGTACAGATAGGCCATGGTCACCAGCTCGCTGGAACGATCGAGGAAGCCCTGTTCATACGCGGCTTCCATCAGCGCCAACTGACGCGGCTCGTCCTTCTTCTCACCATAGAGGTGTGAGGCCTGCACCCAGTACTGCTTCTTTGGGTAGTAGATGATCAGCGTATTCAGCACGTCGAGCGCTGAATCATAGTCTTCTTTGTCGAAATAGAGGAATCGCGCAAGGTTGTACCACTGCTCTTTGGGCAACTTTCCTTCGCCCTCATGCATGGCAATCGCCGTCTCAACGTTATCCAGCGCTAGGTCGTATCGTTTGACCTGATAGTAGCCTTGAGCGAGCAACACATAAGCGCCCGCATTAGGCTTCTCGTTCATCTCGAACCACATCAGGAGTGCATCAATGCCCTGCTGCCACTTCTCCTGAACAAAGTAGAGCTGTGCAATCGTGAAGCGGGTGTTGATCTCCATCGCCAGCGGAATATCGGGCTGCGCAATCACCTGCTCGTAGTAGCGCAACGACTGGGCATAATTCTCATTGGAGTAGCTCAAAAAGGCGTGCAGGTTATAGACGTTAGCCAGCTCGTAGCTGTTCAATGCCTGCTTGCCGTCTTCGGAAATCATGTCATTCAGAATGGCAGCAGCACCGGCGTAGTCCTTTGCCTCCGCTAAGGTTTGGGCCTCTGCGAGCCGCTCAT
>JAAEZV010000062.1 GCA_018222695.1 Gammaproteobacteria bacterium | reverse complement strand
CTGTTGGCGCGCTCCGGACAATCTTTGGTGGTGAGTCATGTCGGTGCGCGACGAGAGCACCCCGATCACGATTATGGGGACGCCCGCGTCAGTCGCGATGTGCTCGATGTGGCGCGAGACCCTGATGTAGATGTGCTGGTGGAACTGATAGGCGGCACCACCGTGGCTCACGATCTGATCAAGCTGGCCATTCAGCACGGTAAACATGTTGTGACCGCCAATAAAGCGCTGATTGCCGAGCACGGTAATGAGCTGATTGCCCTAGCAGAAGCAGCGGGTGTGCAAATCCGCTACGAGGCTGCTGTGGCGGGGGGTATCCCGGTCATCAAGGTGTTGCGCGAATCGCTGGCAGCCAATGTGGTGACAGAGGTGGCGGGCATTATTAACGGCACGGGTAACTTCATCCTGACCGAGATGAGCACCAAAGGGCGTGCCTTCGACGAAGTGCTCTCAGAGGCACAGGCGCTGGGTTACGCAGAGGCCGATCCCACTTTTGATATCGACGGCACCGATGCCGCACACAAACTTGTGATATTGGCATCGTTGGCTTTTGGTATTCCCCTGAGCATCGATGCACCCATGAAGCAGGGTATTCAGGAGGTTGCTCCTGAAGATCTGGAGTACGCCGCCTCGATGGGATATCGCGTCAAGCATTTAGGTATCGCGCGTCGGACGGAGCAGGGCGTCGAGATGCGTGTGCACCCCACACTCATTCCCGAACACAAGCAAATTGCGACAGTCGACGGCGTCCTTAACGCTGTCATGATCTCCGGCGACGCTGTCGGCGAGGTGGTGTTAGTTGGCCCCGGTGCCGGGGGTGCTGCTACCGCCTCATCGGTCTGTGCAGACCTTTTAGATGTCGCGCGTAACCCTGCGGGCTCGGGTCCAGCCCTCGGTATCGCAGCAACTGCCCTGCAGGCGCCGAACTGGGTGCCGGTGGGAGACATCGCCAGCGAGTGGTATGTGCGACTCACTGCCAGTGATCAATCTGGCGTGATGTCTGATATCACACAGATTCTGGCCGGCCGCGATATCAGCATTGAATCGATCATCCAGAAACCGCCGGGCCCCGGATCAGACAAGGTGCCCGTTGTGTTGTTGACCCATGTGGCGCCGCAATCCGTAATGACTGACGCATTGAATGAAATCATGGCTTTGGAAGAGGTCGATGCGGATGCCGCGCTCATGCGCGTCGAAGCCTTCGATCGCTAAAAGTGGCTTGTGACCGATAACACTCCAATGGTGGATAGACAGCAGTGAGCCTTCAATATCTCAGCACCCGCGGCCAGGCACCCGTTCTCGATTTTGAAGGGGTGTTGCTGGCGGGGCTTGCTCAGGATGGAGGGCTTTACCTCCCTCAGTCGCTACCCAGCTTCAGTGCGTCTGAACTCCAGGCGATGCGAGGTATGTCCTACACCGAATTAGCTACGACCGTGATTGCGCCTTTTGTTGAGGGCAGCATCGATCGCGACACGTTGGCTGGCCTAGTGGAGGCCTCATATCGTGACTTCCGGCATCAAGCCGTTGCCCCTGTCCTGCAGTTGGATCACGACCAGTGGCTGCTCGAACTGTTCCACGGGCCCACGCTGGCGTTCAAGGACTTTGCGCTGCAGTTGTTGGGGCGCCTGCTCGACCACGTACTGACCCGACGCGGCGAGAGGGTCGTCATCATGGGTGCAACATCCGGTGATACCGGCAGTGCGGCGATCGAAGGATGCCGGCATTGCGAGCACGTGGATATTTTTATTCTCTACCCCGATGGCCGGGTCTCCGACGTGCAGCGTCGGCAAATGACCACTGTGCCGGGAGACAATGTTCATAACCTTGCCATTCGGGGTAACTTCGACGACTGTCAGGCGCTGGTGAAAGCGAGCTTTGTCGCTGACGCATTCCTCCCCGATGGACGCTCTCTGGTCGCCGTCAACTCGATCAACTGGGCGCGCATTATGGCCCAGATTGTGTACTACTTTTATGCCGCTTTCGCGCTGGGTGGGCCCGATCGGCCGGTTAATTTCTCTGTACCCACCGGCAACTTCGGCGACATTTACGCGGGGTACCTGGCGCACCGCATGGGCCTGCCGGTCAACAATTTGGTGATCGCCACCAATCGCAATGACGTGCTGCACCGCATGCTGACCACGGGTACCTATGCCCGGCAACCGATTGAGGCCTCTCTATCCCCCAGCATGGACATATCGATCTCGTCCAACTTTGAGCGGCTGTTGTTTGATCTTTATGACGGTGATGCCGCCCAAATCGCTCAGTTGATGGCTGATTTTTCCGAGGGCGAGATTAGTCTGACGGATTCCGCACTCGCGCGAGCCCAAAAGCTCTTTACCAGCGCCAAAGTCTCCGACGAGGAAACCTGTGAGGAAATCCGGTTGGCGTGGGAGAAAACGGGGCAGCTTTTGGACCCCCATACTGCAATTGGTACCCGAGCGGCGCGGCTGTGTGCGCGCGACGGCGAGGGCCCAATGGTGACCCTATCCACTGCCCACCCTGCTAAATTCCCGGCAGCCGTAGCCCGGGCAAAGACAGGTCAAACCCCCGCGCTGCCAGATCATCTGGCGGATCTTTTTGATCGCGAGGAGCGGTTTGATACTTTGGACAACGATATCGCCGCGGTGCATGCCTTTATGGCGGCGCAGTGTCGAAGCTGAGCCCACCTAACGTCAGTCGGCGTCACGCCGACATTTCCTCTGCCCTCCAAAACGCGGCGCTACCCGAAGTTCTAAAGCGGGTATATGCGGGTCGGGGTATCACAGATCCCGGTGAATTGGCGCTCAGCCTCGATCAGTTGTTACCGCCGACCAGTCTCAAGGGCGTGGCTGATGCCGCCGAGTTATTGGCTGATGCCATCGAGGGTGAGGCCAGAGTACTTATTGTCGGAGATTTTGACGCGGATGGCGCCACCAGCTGCGCTATGGCGGTCTCGGTGCTGCAACAGATGGGGCTTCGCGAGGTCGCATATTTGGTCCCCAATCGCTTTGAGTTTGGCTACGGGCTGACGCCCGAGATTGTTGAGATGGCAGCCGCGCAAATGCCCGATCTCATCGTCACGGTCGATAACGGTATTTCCAGCGTCGAGGGCGTGTCAGCGGCCCAGGCCATGGGTATCAGCGTCCTGATTACAGACCACCATCTGCCCGGGGATTCACTGCCCACGGCGGACGTCATTGTGAACCCCAATCAGCCGGACTGTCGGTTCCCCAGCAAATCGCTTGCCGGTGTGGGGGTCATGTTTTACGTGCTGAGCGCTGTGCGCGCAGCGCTTCGCGACAGAGGTTGGTTCAGCGCCGTAGGCATCGAAGAGCCGAATCTCGGTGACGTACTCGATCTGGTCGCACTTGGCACTGTCGCCGATGTGGTGCCGCTTGATCGCAATAACCGGATTCTGGTTGCCGCAGGCCTTGCGAGAATTCGCAGTGGCCGCGCGAGACCGGGTATCGAGGCGCTGTTTGAGGTGGCAGGGCGTGATCACCGTCAAGCGACGGCGAGTGACCTCGGCTTTATTGTTGGCCCCAGACTGAATGCAGCGGGTCGTCTCGACGATATGTCGATCGGTATCGAATGTTTGTTGGCAGAGTCATCTGCATCAGCGCGAGGCTTTGCCGAAAAACTGCATCAACTCAATAGAGAGCGACGGGATATCGAGCAGTCCATGCAGCAGGACGCACTGGCACAGCTGGAGTCCATCGATTTGGAGAGTGATGCCTCGCTGTTTGCCATGACGCTCTATGACCCCGCTTGGCACCAGGGCGTCATTGGTATTCTGGCTTCGCGTGTTCGTGAACGTGTGCATCGTCCGACGTTGGTATTTGCTGACGCAGGGGAGGGCATGCTGAAGGGGTCAGGGCGATCGATTGCAGGTCTTCATCTCCGCGACGTGCTCGATCAGGTGGCGACCCAACATCCTGGATTGCTGACAAAATTTGGCGGCCATGCGATGGCAGCCGGCTTGAGCTTGGCGAGGGACGACCTGGATCGCTTCAAGCAGGCGCTCAATGACGCGGTGGCCGAAGCTCTGGGCCATATCACGCCCGAGCGAACCGAAGAGAGTGATGGCGCGCTGGCCCCAGGCGACTTTGGACTCCTGCTGGCAGAGCAATTGGCGAGCGGTGGACCCTGGGGTCAGCACTTTCCAGAGCCACTTTTTGACGGACGATTCTCTGTCATTAGTCATCGCATCGTCGGGGAAAAACACCTCAAGCTGACGCTCGATGCCGACGGCACTGAAATCGAGGGCATCGCCTTCAATATTGATGTGCCGCAATGGCTGGCAACACCTCTTAAGGCGTTCCACGCGCTCTATCGCCTGGATGTGAATGAATATCGTGGTGAACGCCGCCCGCAGTTGGTCATCGAGTCTTTCTGGCCATGCTAGCGATCCCGCTGGCCTGACGGATATGGCAGTCACACGCGCAACCCGATAGACTCACGCCCCTTATTTAAACCGTTCCCCGGTGGGGACTGACAAACTTGGAAAGCCCCTGCAAATAGCGCCTCTTATCAATCAAATTAAAGATATTCGTGCACGCACTGACGTGCTCAGGGGGTATCTTTGACTACGCTGTTAAACAGGATCGACTGAAAGAGGTCGAGCTCGAACTGGCCGAGCCCAGTGTCTGGGATGACCCCGAGAAAGCCCAGGCGTTGGGGCGTGAGAGGGCCTCGCTGGAGGCCGTTGTTACGACTATCGAAGTGTTGGATGCTGGTTGTGACGATGCCAGTGACCTGCTGGATCTCGCCGTTGAGGAAGACGACGAAGAGACCGCGCAATCCGTAGAGCAGGATCTGGCTGGGCTTGAGAGTGAGCTTGAGAAGCTCGAATTCCGTCGCATGTTCTCTGGTGAGACCGACCCCAACAACGCGTACCTCGATATTCAGGCAGGCTCAGGAGGCACCGAGGCGCAGGACTGGGCTGAGATGCTGCTGCGTATGTACCTGCGTTGGGGCGAGGACAAGGGATTCAAAACGACGCTGGTCGAAGCTTCTGCAGGCGAAGTGGCGGGCCTCAAAAGCGCGACCATTCAGTTTGAAGGCGAGTATGCCTTTGGTTGGTTGCGGACCGAGACGGGCGTACACCGATTGGTACGCAAGTCACCCTTTGACAGCGGCGGGCGGCGGCATACCTCCTTTGCCTCTATTTTTGTGTCGCCGGAAATTGACGACAATATCGAAATCGAGATCAATCCGGCGGATCTGCGGGTCGACACCTATCGCTCTTCGGGAGCGGGCGGACAGCACGTCAATACGACTGACTCCGCAGTCCGTATTACCCACGAGCCCTCCGGACTCGTTAGCAGTTGCCAAACGGAGCGCTCGCAGCATCAAAATCGCGATAACGCGATGAAGCAGCTCCGTGCGAAACTTTACGAAATGGAAATGCTCAAGCGAAACGCCGAGAAGCAGGCGATGGAAGACAGCAAGGCGGACATCGGCTGGGGAAGTCAGATAAGGTCTTATGTGCTGGATGACTCCCGAATCAAGGATCTCCGAACCGGGGTCGAAACACGCAATACCCAGTCAGTACTAGATGGTGCACTGGACCCCTTTATTCAGGCGTCCCTGAAGCAGGGCCTGTAAGGCAAGACAAAAGGAAGTAAAACGTGGACGAGCCACAGCAGCCTGAAGATGAAAATCGCCTGATCGCAGAGCGCCGCGCAAAGCTCGCCGCATTGCGCGAGGCGGGTCCCGCGTTTCCCAATGATTTTCGCCGCACAGCGCTGGCCGGTGACTTGCAAAGCGATTTTGAATCTCAGGACAAGGCCGAGCTTGAGGAAGCAGATCATCGTTTCTCGGTGGCCGGGCGGCTGATCCGCAATCGCGGCGCCTTCCTGCTCATTCAAGATGGGTCGGGGACCATTCAGCTGTATCTGAACCGTGACATCCTCTCTGAAGAGGCCGTTCAGGCGATCAAGACCTGGGATCTGGGAGATATCGTTGCAGCATCCGGCCCCTTACATCGCAGTGGTAAGGGCGATCTCTATATCAACATGGAAGAGGGGCGTTTGCTGACCAAGGCCCTCCGACCCTTACCCGACAAGTATCATGGTCTGGTCGACCAAGAGATGCGCTACCGCCAGCGTTATGTTGACCTTATCGTGAACCCCGAAGCGCGCGAGGTCTTTCGTATCCGCGTGGCGACGGTTCAATGTATTCGGCAATTTCTGGTTGAGCGGCAATTTGTTGAGGTTGAGACGCCAATGCTGCATCCCATTGCCGGTGGTGCCACGGCGAGGCCCTTTATTACGCACCACAACACGCTTGATATGGAGATGTATCTCCGGGTGGCCCCAGAACTCTATCTCAAGCGCCTCACTGTCGGCGGTCTGGAGAAAGTGTTCGAGATCAATCGTAATTTCCGCAATGAGGGACTCTCGACCCGGCATAACCCAGAGTTCACCATGCTGGAGTTCTACTGGGCCTATGCAGATTATCGTGACGCCATGGATCTCACAGAAGAGCTGATGCGGGAGCTCACGCAATCGGTCTTGGGTTCGACAGAAGTGGTTTATGGCGACGCCACCTTCCACTTTGATAGACCTTTCGAGCGAATGACCGTCGTCGAGGCGATTCTCAAGCACAACCCAGACCTGACGAACGAAGATATCGCTGAAAGAGACGCCGCTGCGGCAATAGCTGGGCGGCTAGGTATCAAAGTCGAGAAGAGCTGGGGCCTCGGCAAGATCCAAATCGAGATTTTCGAGGAGACGGCAGAAGCACAGCTGCAGGAACCCACCTTCATCACTGCGTATCCCACAGAAGTCTCGCCGTTAGCTCGCCGCAGCGATGACGATCCCTTCGTGACCGATCGCTTCGAGTTTTTTGTCGGTGGGCGAGAGCTGGCTAACGGTTTCAGCGAGCTCAATGACGCGGAGGATCAGGCGGATCGCTTCAAAGCGCAGGTTGCGGCCAAAGAAGCCGGGGACGACGAGGCGATGCACTTTGATCACGACTATATCCGCGCTTTGGAATATGGCCTGCCGCCTACGGCGGGGGAGGGCATTGGCATTGATCGACTAGTGATGTTGCTGACCAATTCGCCGTCTATTCGGGATGTGATTCTGTTTCCCCATCTCCGGCACGAATAATCTGTTCGCAATGCTGGTCTGGCCGCGTTGCGCGGTGCTATGCTCCTTCAAACCGATAGGGGCCCGCACTGTGGTGAAGCACCAGCGTCTCGTTCATCTCCTTTTCCTTTCTGCACTATTGCTGCTCTCCAGTTGTGCCGGACTGCCCTCGGATTCTGCATCGGGTAGCACTGAGCAGAGCGGATCGGATCAAAGCTCGGCAAGTGAGCAGGAAACGGGTTCTTGCCAATGCCCCGGTGAGTCCCCATCGGATCTCTTCATGCTCGGACTCCAGGCGCTTTCCCAAGGGGATTACGTGGCTGCTGGGGAGCGCTTTCAGGAGCACGCACTCTCCGGTGGTGAGCAGGCGCCGAAAGAGGCGGCCGCAGGGCAGGCGCTGATAGACACCCTTTCTGAGTACGCTATCGAGGGAGGCCTATCGACGGCAGGCGCAGCCAGCGATCGAGCGGTGCTGATCGATCTGGTGCTGGTGTTGATTGCGGGGCTAGAGCAGCAGATAGCTAATCTGGGCGCGGAGAATGCCGCGTTGTCAGCCGATCTGGAGAAGCGGGAGGAGGCGCTTAAGCGCCTGCGGGAGCTGACGTTGGGTCAGCCGGAAGCGTAACCTGAAACATAGACCCTTGATCGGGTTGGCTCTCTAACGTAATCCTGCCTCCCAGCATCGCGCAAAACTCCCTCACGATGGCAAGACCGAGACCGGTGCCCCCATACTTTAAACCGGTGTTCGATTCAGCCTGAGTAAAGGCTTCAAACACTCTGTCCTGCTGCGCCTGTGTCATACCAATACCGGTATCCGCGACAGACACGATCAATGCGTCTTCACTCATTCGCGCTGATACGGTGATCTCGCCGTCTTTGGTGAACTTGCAGGCATTGGAAAACAAATTAGTGACAATTTGCTGCAGCTTTCCTCGATCGCTGTTCATGTCGCGCATGCTGTCCTTGTCAATATCCAGCGTCAGGCGGTTATTATTTTGCAGAAGCAGTGGCGACAGGGCATCGCACACTTGCACCAAGAGGCCTGCGGGGCTGAAGACCTCGCGGCTCACCTGCATCTTGCCGGTCTCGATTTTCGACAAGTCTAGGATGTCGTTAATCAGCGTGAGCAGCTGCTTGCCTGAGAAGATGATCGTCGCGAGGTCATGATGAAACTGCTCGCGATCGATTTGCACGCCATCTCCCAGCTCGTCCTGAAGCATTTCCGAGTAACCGATGATGGCATTGAGCGGGGTTCTCAGTTCGTGACTGACATTGGCGAGGAACATACT
>JAAEZV010000061.1 GCA_018222695.1 Gammaproteobacteria bacterium | reverse complement strand
CCGCGGAACTGGAAGCCAGAGGAAAGAAACTCCCCTTCGAGGTTTGCTCTAATCCAGAGTTCTTAAAAGAAGGTTCAGCAGTCGCGGATGCATTGCGACCGGACCGGATCATCATCGGTGTTAATTCGAAGTCGGTGTGCGACGAATTGAGACGGATGTACGAAGCCTTTAACCGGAACCATGAAAAAATCATGTTTATGGACCCGCGAAGCGCGGAACTCACAAAGTATGCGGCCAACGCAATGCTGGCGACGAAAATCAGCTTCATTAACGAAATCGCGAATATGGCTGAAGCCTTAGGCGCAGACGCCGAAATGATACGAAGGGGCATTGGCGCGGATCCACGCATCGGGTATCAGTTTATCTACCCCGGCGCCGGCTACGGCGGATCCTGTTTCCCGAAGGACCTTCGTGCGCTCATCAGTACCGCATCGAAGCACAACCTAAGTGCCGACATCATTGCTGCGGTGGAGGCCACGAACAATGCCCAAAAGCAAAAGCTCTTTGGGCTCATTACATCCAGGTTTGGCCAGGATCTTACCGGTCGAACAATTGGGCTATGGGGCCTCTCATTCAAGCCGAACACGGACGACATGCGTGAGGCGCCAAGTATAGCGCTGATAGAAAATGCTCTGGCCGCGGGGGCAACCATTAAAGCGTTTGATCCCGAGGCAGTGGACGTCTGCGCAGGCCTCTTCGGAAATGAGTCGCGGCTCCAATACTGCGCTACGAAAGAAGAGGCCGTCACCGGGGCTGATTGCCTGGCCATCTGCACCGAGTGGCGAAACTTTTGGTCCCCTGACTTTCACGAGATTAAGAGCTTATTGAAGACGCCAGTGATATTTGATGGCAGGAATTTATTCGACCCCGAGTACATGAAGGAGTTGCATATCGAGTACTTCGGCATCGGGCGAGGCTTATCCGCCAGAGTGTCTAGCAATTTGGCGAATACGGGCCTTAATCGGGCGGCATAGCCACTTATGGTTCAGCATCGAACAACCCGGAAACACTGCGCCACCTAACCCGGCTTCAGACGGAGTTCAGTGCTGGGATCCGAGGATCTCAAGATTTGTCATGACAGAAATACACGAACCAGACTTGAGCGCGTGATGGAGGGGAAAGAATGAAGCCCACGGAACGAGGCATAGCGCACCTGCTACTCGCGGCTCGCTATTCCTGGCAGGGTCTACGCTCTGCATGGCGTTACGAAGAGTCATTTCGCCAAGAAGCTCTGGTCATTGTGGTCAGTGTGCCGCTGGCTATGTGGTTGGCTCGCGACATCGTTGATTTTCTGCTGCTCACGTTGCCGGTGCTGCTCACCTTAGCGGCGGAGCTGGGTAACAGCGCGATTGAAGCGGTTGTAGATCGCATCGGCGAGGAGCATCACGAGTTATCTGGGCGGGCGAAAGATTTTGGCTCCGCGATGGTATTCATGAATATCCTTGTCGCAGCTGTTAGCTGGAGCTGTATTTGCCTCTCGATATTTTGCTTCGACTAGCTTCTCGCCTTTACCCCGCCGATGCCAAAGACAGTCGGCAACAGCAAAATAACGTTCGAGAGGAGCTACCAGATGCTACGCGGCTCTGGGGTAGAGTTGCGCGATTGAGGTAGGCGCCAAATCCAACCCACTCACAAGCTGAAACTCGCCAGCATAATCTTCGACTAGGGCCGTGCAGTTTTCCACCCAGTCACCATCATTGCAGTAAGTAACATCGCCAACCTGCTCGACAAGCGGGTAGTGCAGATGGCCACAGATGATCCCATCGAGCCCGCGGTCTCTGGCCAATAACACCGCCGCCCGTTGATATGCGCTGATTGCACTCTCCGCCTGCGACACGTTGATCTTGACCCACTTAGAGAGGGACCAGTACCGCAGCCCAGCCAGCGCGCGGATAGCATTGACGAACCCATTTAGATTCATCAACAACTCGTAGGCGATATCACCCACAAACCGATTTAACCGGCTGTAACGAACCGCGTAGTCCAACTCATCGCCATGAATCACCAGCATTCTCTTACCTTGTATCGACTCATGAATCATTGACTCGCTCACGCTGATGTTTTCGAACCTGCCGCCGCAAAACTCGCGAAAGTTTTCATCATGATTACCCGGAATATACGTAACCTCAGTATCACCATGAGATATTTCAATCAGTTTGCGTAACACTTTGGAGTGCGACTCAGGCCAGTGCACTCGCTTACTCATGGCCCACACATCAATGATGTCACCAACTAAGTAGAGGTGCTGACACTCAATCCGGTTCAGAAGCTCAAGAAGCTGCTCCGCCTTACAGTGCACACTCCCCAGGTGTACATCAGATACCCAAACGCTACGGCAACAGAATGGCCCGTCTGGAGTGAAAGCCTGCATGATTAGATCTCCTCTGACTCAGATTGGGCTCGCCGCAACCTCATGTCAGATAACGACGTCGCTTGCGCGGAGTAAGCTTGTTTAGGTCGACCATAACGAAGCTATCAACGCAGTCGCCAAAATCGTGATCTATGTTGAAAGCCGTAAATACCGCGCCGTCAGGTGATGTGGCCTGAGAATAGTGCTTGTAAAGCGTGGGCAGGGGCAGACCAGCCGCGGCAAGCGCGTGACGCAGTGCATCAAAGTCTTCGTCGGCGTCCACCCCGGTGAATTCTGCGTGAAGAGAAGCAATTAAGTTTGGTGGCAAGATAAACGGCGTTCGGGCCGTGACATCGAGGCTTGCGTCGCTGAAGTGTGTCCCAAAATAGTAGACCAAGCGCGCCGTTGACTCCGGCCCGTAAAAGCGGCTGATAGACGCAGAGCCAAATAGGTATCGAATATGCGGTCTGGATTTGAGGTAGGCGCCGATCCCGTACCAGAGATAATCCAGCGCATACCGTGTCTGATACTTGGGCTGGACAAAACTCCGGCCCAACTCTAACCCTTGGGACATTCTGGCTAAGACGCTGGGGCCGTAACGAAACAGCGTATTCGAGTAAAGGCCCTGAACTCCTTGGTTCGCAATTACCTCACTCGCATCGGCGAGGCGATAGGCGCCAACAATTTCCAAATCGTGACTGTCCCACAACACGAGCTGCTGATAGTGGCGATCAAAGCGGTCGATATCCCGATGACCGCCACAACCTTCCCCGACGGTCCGAAATGTCATTTCACGAAGACGGCCAATTTCCCGCATGACGCAGGGCGCATCGGCCATGTGACACAAGTAAATCTCTTTACCATCGCGAGTGTCACCAAGCCGCTCAGCCTCTGCTAACTCTCGGCGAAGTAACAATCGATTCTCGGGAGAGGCAACAGTCTCAATAGAGCGGAAGATAGGTTCACCACGCGTACCAAGACGATAGACATGCTTACGAAACATCCGCGCCAGCTGCCGTGCTGAGAAGTCGTTTGCCGAATAGACCTCGTGAGGGACGGGTCGGCCTATGCGCACATCGACTGTGCTTTGACTTTGCTTGAACATTTCGCGTACTAGCCAGATCGTCGACAGTGGCTTGGCTAAAAACGACATGCTGTAAAAGAATACTGAGTTACGACCAGCCACAAAAACAGGAAGAATAGGCGCCTGAGTGCTTCGCGCCAGCTTCACAAAACCACTCTGCCATTCACTGTCAGCAATACCTTTGGCACCGAAACGCGACACTTCTCCGGCCGGGAAGATAATCAGCGCGCTACCTGCCTGCAGATGCTCCTTGATCGCGCGTAGCGCATCACGGGCCGTACCCCTCCCGCCTTCACCCATATTCGTTACCGGCAAAAGTACGGGATGGAGCGGAGAAATCGCCGTTAGCAGGTCGTTTGCAACAACCTTCACATCCGGGCGAACGCCACGCACCAAATTCAGCAGCGCCAATCCATCAAGGGAGCCAATGGGGTGGTTAGCCACAATGACCACGTTACCCGTGGACGGGATTCGGGCTCGCTCTGACTCTGTCAAGCGAACGTCAAATTCAAAGTGACGCAACACCTGCTCAACAAACTCGAAGCCCTCCAGATGCGGGTAGAGGTTTGAAAATTGTTGAAACCGCGTCTCATAACACAAGAAACGCAGAAATCGACTTAGGATAGTAGCGGAGCGGGAGTGCCGCTCAAAAAAGTCGGGGTAGTGTGCTTGGAGTGTGGCTTGAATATCCAGCAAGACTCAGGCCCTACTGATCACCAAGACCCGAGTCATCACCACCGTCATGCCAAAGGCAACCCCGGTAGCGATCCGCATCGGCGGGTGGGCTGCGGAGCACAGTAATTTCGCCGCCTCGATCCAAAAACTGCTGGACTTCCTGCTCAATGGCATCGCGCAGCGCGCGCTTTTCGGCTCCGCTGGGACTGACGAGATGCTGCATAGAACCTCCGACTGCCAACCACTCCACTGTGGCAACTCGCTGTTGCAAAACAGTGAAGCTTATTTGAAATTTTTGTTATCTGGATGCCCGCTGCAGTGCTCTATCGGTGGCGCTATTCACCGCGGTTGTCACTTTTTTTAAACAACTTTGTGCCAAATTTACTGAGCGAAAGTTCATAGAGGTCATTTACGTGAAGCGCAGACAAGTACTCAATGGGATTGCCAGCCTACCGATTCTCTCCACCGCTAAGCTCGCAGCTGATACCGCGCCTTCATTTGTGCATGGCGTAGCCAGCGGAGATCCAGACCAAGAAAGCTTGGTGATCTGGACGCGAGTGAGCGGCTTAACCAAGGGTCAATCTGTCAGTTGGCAGCTGGCATCAGATTCGAGGTTTAGCCAAATCGTCTCCCATGGGAATGAAACGACCAATCTGTATCAGGACTACACAGTTAAAGCGATTGTCGGCGGTTTGGAACCGGGCAAGCGGTACTTCTATCGATTTAATTGTCAGGGAGTATCCTCTCCAATTGGTCGAACACGGACACTCCCTACAGGTGATGTAGACAGGCTAGGGCTTGCCCTCGCGTCCTGTTCGAACTACGCCTTCGGGTTCTTCAACGGATATGACGCCATTGCGCGAGACGATGCTGTCGACTTCGTTCTTCATTTGGGTGACTACATCTACGAATATGCGGCGACAGGCTGGGGAGCGCAAACAGCGCTGGCCCTAAACCGGGCCCATACGCCTATTAACGAAATTGTGTCGTTACAGGATTACCGAGAGCGGCACGCGCAATACAAAGCGGACCCCGACTCCCGGCGAATGCATGCCGCCAAACCACTGTTGCTAATTTGGGATGATCACGAAAGTGCCAACAATCCTTGGGTTGGTGGCGCGCAGAATCATCAGCCCGATGAAGAAGGGCGGTGGATAGATCGCAGAGACAGCGCTATCCGCGCTTACTACGAATGGATGCCCATACGGGAGCCCAATACAGGTGCTGATCGAAAAGCGTTTTGGCGCAGTTACCAGTTCGGCAACCTCGCGACGCTCATCAACCTGGAATCACGGCATACCGGTCGCAGTAAACAGATTGACTATGCAGACCATGTTCATCAAATTACGTCAAAAGCAGAGGCTGCAGCCTTCCAGCACGATATCTTGGGCGCACCAGGACGCACCATGCTATCTGCTCACATGGAGTCCTTTCTCTCCGATGAGCTTAAACGCTCTAAAAGAGAAGGCACCGCATGGCGGCTCATCGGTAACGCGATTCCGATGGCGAGAACCCCCGTACCCAATCTTGAAGCGATGGGCATTACCATGCCGGGCGACCCCGGCGCAGTCCCGGGCGTTTCAGCGGACCTGATTTGGAAGGGCAAGTGGGGCCTCCCGCTGTATCTGGATACCTGGGATGGCTACCCCTGGGCTCGTGAAAAACTCTATTCATTGTGTGCCGCCTGCGGCGTCGCCGACCTGTTGGTTCTGACCGGGGACAGTCACAGCTTTTGGGCTAACACGCTGACGAGCAACGATGGGCAAAACCTCGGCATCGAGATAGGGACCGCGGGTATTACAAGCCCCGGTGACTTTATTGAGCAGGGCTTCGACCAATCAACAGCGGAGCAAATCGATGGCGCTTTCGCGGCGCAGGCACCGGATATTCGCTGGACCTCTAATCTCTACCAGGGTTACGTCAGGCTGGTGCTCACCGTAGCCGGGGGCACAACTGACTACATTGCAGTGAGTACTGTTAATGACCGCGAGTATCAGACTTCCATCGTTAGGCAAGAACGAATTGCTCGCGACGGTCAATCGCTTAAATTTGTCTGAGGATGCGGAGGGCAAGCCCTCCGCATGTTTCACAGTCTTCAGAAGTCGAACGTTAAGCCCACTGTGGCGGTTCTAGGGGCACCGAGCCATATAGCATTGGAGCTCACCACACCCTCGTACTGCTCATCAGTCAAGTTAAAGATCTGCGCGTGCAGCCGAAACCCTGAGAGACTGTCAGAGATCGCCTCACCAGACACCGAGAGGTACGCATCGACGAGTGTGTAATCGTCGGTATACCAAGTGTTGGCCGTATTGACGGCGCGATCCCCGGTGCTCTTGACGCTAATACCGGCATCAACCCGATCGGCGGAGTAGTCCAGCGAGAGCACCCACATCGTGTCGGCGATACCCGTGACGTCATTACCAGCAAAAATGCCGTTCTCGCTGTCAACGGCGCTATCACCTGTGCCCTTGTACTCGGCATCGAGGGCGGTGAATGCTCCATAAAGTGACCACCGGTCACTCACATTATAAGTGGCCGCGAACTCAAAGCCTGAGGAGTCGATACCCCCGGCGTTGAAGTAAGTCCCACTAGTACCAATGAGGTAGTCATTTCCCGCGGCGCTACCAGGCGCCAAGAAAATGATCCTGTTCTCAAATTGCGAGTCAAAATAGGTGGCCGTTGCAAACAGGCGAGACCCTGCAAAGCGTAACCCCAATTCCATAACCTCTGATGTTTCAGGTTCAATACTGCCCAAATCTGCAGACTCCCTCTCCAAGATATTGTCTGAAATCGACTTGAAGTTCTCGGAGTAGCCACCGAACACACTCAGGCCATCCAGACCAGTGTCCAAAACGAATCCGGCAGAGGGCAATACGTCGGAATCAGAATCAACCGTGACGTCTTGGCTGGCACCGAAGAGGTCGTTGCGAGAGACTTCGACAAGAAACTGATTAGCGCCCACATTAATCGTCAGGTTGCCAATTGTAAAACTATCCTCGATGTACCACTTGAGCACGTCCTGCGGGTATTCGCGATCGTACTGTACCCAGTAAGCAGGATTCTCAAACGGAATACCAATTCGGGCATCCACCAGTTTGTGCCAGTCACGATACTCTTCCCGTGTCCCGTCCTCGTACCAAACCCCAGCACGAACGGTATTGTTGTCAGAGGTATCCCAACTCATATCGAGGGTGAAACCCAATCGATCTTTGGCATAGTGGGAGTGGCGGTATGATTGCACCGGGATTGCGCCAGGGGCATAGCAGGCAGGATCGTAAGCGGCCCCCGCGCCACCATAGGGGAACGTAATAGACGATACGCAGCCGTCTTGCGGCGCCAGAGACACGCCATTCCCGTCGACAAAATAGATTCGGCCCAGAGCTGGTCCACCCAAGACCTGCGTCCCGCCAAACTCACTTTCCGGATTACCCGCACCGTCGGCCACCACATCAACGAGGTAAGGCGGAATCCAGTCGCCCCGCCCTTCGTTATCGTGGTAGTAAATCGAAGCAGCCACGTTAACGTTATCGCTGACCGCCCAATCCAACTTGCCATAGGCGAATAGATTCTCCCTCAGCGTCGACCAACCACGACGATACGATTGATTCACGTAGGGCGTGTTCGTCCAGTCGCCAATCAACTGATCCCAATCCGGGTAGGATTCAAAATCCGCTTTTGAGTACACGCGCTGATAGTTGTCTTCGTGAATATCGTCATACGAAACATATGCCGTGAAAGTCAAATCCTCACTGCCTGTCAGCAATTTGGCTGCCAGGTGGTCACGCTCATTTTGTGCGGAACCCTCCATCCAATCCGTCGCCTCCTGGTGAGAGGCCGATATATAAAAGCGAGTCGATGAGCCAATCAGCCCCGAATCATAGCGAGCATAGAACCGTTGCGCGTCGTATTGCCCCGTTACGTACTCCAACCGAACGCGCTGATCCAAAGTAGGATCCGACGTGACGTAGTTCAGCGTGCCACCCAATGACTCGAGGGATCGAGATGAAATATCGGCGGTACCCTGAGAGACCTCGATTGTCTCGAGGTTTGCTGTATCGATGTATCGATTGGCCTTGGCGCCACCGCCGTAATTTGAATTGCCGTTTGGCAGTCCATCGATGGTTGAACCAACCTGTTGCTCAGCCAGGTTGGTCTGAAAGCCCCTCACGGTAATGGCGGTTGACCAATCATCAAATCCAAAGGCATCACCCTCGTGCACCGAGACACCGGGCAGATTGTCAATGAGGTTATTAACGCTAGTGATA
>JAAEZV010000060.1:2874-8428 GCA_018222695.1 Gammaproteobacteria bacterium | reverse complement strand
TCAGACAGATGAGTGAGGCAACGTCTCCCTATGTCGTGCTGAGCTCCCCGCTCTTACTGGAAAGCGGTCAGTCAGAGATGGTGGATGTCAGTGTCGTCGTCGACGTGCCCGAAGCGCTGCAAATCGAGCGCACCATCGCCCGGGATAACAATGACCGGCAGCTGGTGGAGCAGATCATGGCAGCACAACTGGATCGTGAAGCGCGGATTGCACGCTCTGACATCGTGATCGATAACAGCACATCGCTAGATGCCTTACATCAACGGGCGGCAGTGTTGCACGAGACATTATTGGCCCGCGCAGCAGCGCACTAACCGGCGAGCAGTCGCTCCAAGATCGGCTGGTTCGCAGCGGGAAACGCCCAGTTCCGGAGTTGCTCCGGTTGTTGCCACGCCAGCGGCTGCCCCTCCAACCCGCGGGGCTCACCCGACCAACGGGTGACGCAATGCACGTCCAACCTTACCTGTTTATCACCGTAATCGTGTTCGAGCACCATGAGCGGCTCAGTGGTCTCAACCCGCACACCTAACTCCTCCCTGAGTTCCCGGGCCAGCGCTTCTAGCAGGGTTTCCTCTGCTTCGACCTTGCCACCGGGAAACTCCCACAGACCGCCCTGATGTGCCCCCGGTGCGCGGCGAGTGACCAGCACCCGACCCGCGTCGTCGATCAGGATGCCGACCGCGACGGTGACCAGTGCCATATCAGGTACGGTATTCGGCGTTGATGCGGACGTAGTCGTAGGACAGATCGGTGGTCCAGATCACTGTCGCCGCGTCGCCTCGATCGAGTGCAATCTCGATCAAAAGATCCCCTGACGCCATCGCCTCCTGACCTTTTTCCTCGGTATAGGACGAAGCGCGCGCGCCATGCTCTGCGATCAAGACGCCGTTCAAATGAATGGACACCGCGTCGGTATCGAGATCTTCGAGCCCGGCGCGACCGATCGCCGCCAGAATGCGACCCCAGTTGGGATCCGAGGCAAACAAAGCGGTTTTGACCAGAGGGGAATGGGCCACCGTGCGCGCCACTTGATCGCAAGCCGCTTCGGACTCGCCCCCGGTAACACGAATCTCGACAAACTTACTCGCGCCCTCACCGTCACGCACAATGTCCTGCGCCAGCTCAATCATCAGCGTCGTGAGCGACTGCACAAAGTGCTCGGCATGTTCGGAGCCTGCTGTGACCTCAATGCCACTCTGCCCCGTGGCCGAGAGCGTGACGGCATCGTTAGTCGAGGTATCGCCGTCAACTGTGATGCGGTTGAAGCTCGCCTGCGCCGCCGCTGAGAGCAACTCACCGAGAAGCGGGACTTCAATGGCGGCATCAGTCGCGACAAAGGCCAGCATGGTCGCCATGTTGGGACAGATCATGCCTGCACCCTTGGCGATCCCTGTAATCGTGCACTGCTGCCCGTCCAACTCGACCTGAATGCTACGCAGCTTGGCGCGGGTATCCGTGGTCAGGATGGCGCCCGCGGCGCGCTCCCAACCTACGTCACACAGGTCATCCAGCGCCGCAGGCAGAGCGGTCGTGATCTGCTCGGCCGACAGCGGTTCGCCGATCACGCCGGTGGAAAACGGTAACACCGCCGAGGCATCGGTCTCGGTTAGCCGCGCCAGCGCGTCGCAACACGCGCTTGCTGACCGGAAGCCAGCCTCGCCGGTACCCGCGTTGGCATTACCGGTATTGATCAACAGGTAACGCGGCTGTGCCTCGGCTGCCGCAAGATGCGCCTCGGCCAGCTGCACCGGTGCCGCACGAAACGCATTTTGGGTAAACAACGCCGCTGTGCGGGTACCCGGGGCCAGAGCGATGACCACGAGGTCGTCATGGTTCGCCTTTTTGATGCCCGCTTGCGCGACCCCCAACTGTACCCCCGCCACGGCAGTACTCATCGGGCCACTCCCAAAATCAGCAGAGGCCATGCCAATGCCCGACCTGTGGTCAGCTCAATGCGCCGTGACATTGCTTGTACTTCTTACCACTGCCACAGGGGCATGGGTCATTGCGGCCGACCTTGGGTTGCGCCCGGGTGACGGGTTGCGGGGTCACCGGTTGCGATGGCGTCTCTGCCGTCTCGGGTACGGCAGATCCGGCGTCGGCGTGTTCAAAGGCCATTTTCTGCTTTGCCGCCGCCTCGCGGCGCTGTTGCTCGATGGCCGCCGCCTCGTCAGACCGCTGAACCTGAACGTTACTCAGGAAGCGAACCACTTCGAACTTGAGGCGTTGTAACAGGCCTTCGAACAATGCAAAGGACTCCCGTTTGTATTCCTGCTTGGGGTTTTTATTCGCATAGGCCCGCAAGTGGATGCCCTGCCGGAGTTGGTCCATCACCTGAAGGTGCTCTTTCCAGAGCGTATCCAACACCTGCAGCATGATCTGCTTCTCAAGTTGTCGCATGCCCGGGCCAATGCCCTCAGCTTTTTCGTCGTAAGCAGTCTGGACCGCGCCGACAATACGCTGTCGCAAGGTCTCTTCGTGAAGCGTGTCGTCTTCGTCCAGCCAATGTGCCACCGGCAGATTCAGCCCAAACTCGGCTTCCAGCTGCTTTTCCAGCCCGGGTATATCCCACTGCTCTTCGACACTCATCGGCGGGATGAAGCCGTCCACGGCATCGTTCACCACGTCCTCGCGGATCGCAGTGATCGTTTCGCCGATCTCATCATCCGACAGCAATTCGTCTCGCTGACGATAAATAATCTGTCGCTGGTCATTGGCCACGTCATCGTATTCGAGCAACTGCTTACGGATGTCAAAGTTGCGTCCTTCGACTTTCCGCTGCGCTTTTTCGATGGCATTGGTGACCATGCGGTGCTCAATGGCCTCACCCCGTTCCATACCCAGGGCCTGCATGAAGCTCTTGACCCGGTCGGAGGCGAAAATACGCATCAGGTTGTCTTCGAGTGACAGATAGAAACGAGACACCCCGGGGTCACCTTGCCGTCCGGAGCGCCCGCGCAACTGATTATCGATGCGACGGGATTCATGGCGTTCTGTGCCGAGGATATGAAGACCACCAGCCTCGATGACCGCATCGTGACGCGCCTGCCAGTCAGCGGTGACTTGCTCGCGGGTTGCAGCATCCAGCGCGTCGCCATGAGACGCCAACTCCGCCTCCAGATTGCCGCCGAGCACAATATCGGTGCCGCGGCCCGCCATATTGGTGGCAATGGTGACCACGCCCGGCCGTCCGGCCTGGGCGATAATCTCCGCCTCCTGCTCGTGGTACTTGGCGTTCAACACTTTGTGATCAATTTTCTGTTTTTCGAACGCCTGAGACAGCTCTTCAGACGTCTCGACAGACGCGGTACCCACCAACACCGGTGCGCCACTATCGATACAAGAGCGCACATCCTCGATGATGGCTTCAAATTTTTCCTCGCGGGTCAGATACACCAGATCATTCAGATCATCCCGACACATGGGCACATTAGTCGGGATCACCACACAGTCCAGACCGTAGATCTGACGGAATTCAAACGCCTCCGTATCGGCCGTACCGGTCATGCCGGCCAACTTGTCGTAGATACGAAAGAAATTCTGGAAGGTCGTCGAGGCCAGCGTCTGGCTCTCATTCTGGATCTTGACCCCCTCCTTGGCCTCAATGGCTTGATGCAGACCTTCTGACAATCGGCGGCCCGGCATAGTCCGACCAGTGTGCTCGTCAATCAGCACCACCTGACCTTCCTGAACAATGTATTCCACGTCACGCTGAAACAGCACGTGAGCGCGCAGGCCAGAGTGCACGTGGTGCAACAACCCAAGGTTAGTCGCAGCGTAGAGAGAGTCATCGCCCTGCAGCAGTCCCGCCTCAATCAGCATGCTCTCGACCTTCTCGTGACCGCTTTCCGTCAATTCAATGCTGCGTTGCTTCTCATCGACGGTGAAGTCACCCTCCTGCTCTTCGACCTCTATAGAGAGCTTGGGAATCAGTCGATTAATGGCCTTGTAGAGCTCAGAGCTGTCGTCTACCGCCCCCGAGATAATGAGGGGCGTACGCGCCTCGTCGATCAGAATCGAATCGACCTCGTCAACAATCGCGAACGCCAGTTTGCCCTGACTCTTGTCGGCCATGCTGAAGGCCATATTGTCGCGCAAATAGTCAAAGCCAAACTCATTGTTGGTGCCGTACACCACATCACAGCCATAGGCCGCTTTCTTTTCCTCGGCACTCTGCCCGGACCGCACTACGCCCACGGTCAGACCCAGAAATTCGTATAGCGGGCCCATCCAGGCGGCGTCCCGACCGGCAAGATAGTCATTCACCGTCACCAGATGAACGCTGTGGTCTGGTAGCGCGTTGAGATAAGCCGGCAGCGTGGCGACCAGCGTCTTACCCTCACCAGTGCGCATCTCAGCGATCTTGCCATCATGGAGCGACATGCCGCCGATCATCTGCACGTCGAAGTGGCGCATACCCAGCGCACGCACACCCGCTTCGCGGACCACGGCAAACGCCTCGGGGAGCAGTTGATCGAGTTTCTCGCCCTCACTAAGGCGCGAGCGGAACTCGTCGGTTTTGGCACGAAGGGCGCTGTCGTCCAAGGCCTGCATCGCTTCCTCAAGCGCGTTGATGCGAGCGACGACTTTTCGCATTCGTTTCAGCTCCCGGTCATTACGGGTGCCGAATATTTTTTTCACGGTAGAAATCAGCATGGAAAGCTCACTGTTGCGTCACAAGGGAATCCGGATTGGGTGGCGCGGGCGCGCCGGGATTCACCTGTCAGCGATGATTGCGACGCACGTAGCTCGCGGGGTCAACAGCGCGGCCGTTCTTGAAGACTTCAAAATGCACATGGGGACCGGTTGAGCGCCCTGAGCTCCCCATCAGTGCGATCACATCGCCCCGTCGCACCAGGTCGCCCACATCAACCAGGTTTTGCTGGTTGTGGGCATAGCGCGTGCTGAGGCCGTCCCCGTGGGAGACCTCAACCATAGTGCCGTAACCTGACCTGTAGCCGCTCCAGCTCACTACGCCACTGGCAACAGCAAGGATATCGGAGCCCTCGCGGCCCGCGAAATCGGCACCATCGTGCCAAGCTCGTTCACCGGAGATGGGATCAATGCGGCTCCCGTACTGCGACGACTGCCAGCCAGAACGAATCGGTCTACCCGCCGGCGTTGCCTCCGCGCGGAGTTGCTCAGCGGAAAGCAGCCCTGCGAGGACATCAAACTGCACCTCGCGTCGCGCGAATAGCGCGTCGAGGGCCGTGAACTGGGTATCCACCTCCGCCACGCTGGGCGGTGCTGCGTTCAGCGGCAGCGCAGGCCCACCCAGTGCGGGTGGTCCGGAAAAATCGAATTCGTCAGCCTCCAGGCCAGCCAGATCAGTCAGATGGCTGCCCAATGCATCCAGCCGGGTGACATGCGCCTGCAGGCTCGCAAGACGCCGCGTCATCGCGGTGAGGCGGGATTGTGCCTCAACCCCCATTTGCGCCAGCGCTTCAGCGCGATCAATCGCCTGCTGTTCCTGTGAAGAGACGCGGGCAGCCTGCTCAGAGGCAACGCCCTCGCCAAATCCCAGCTGATAGCTGACCGCCACCAAGCCTAATGG
>JAAEZV010000060.1:0-2864 GCA_018222695.1 Gammaproteobacteria bacterium | reverse complement strand
GCCTAATGGCGCACCGATAAAACAAGCCGAAAGTAGCGCCAACGACCATTTCCCCAGCTCAAGGGTCCGGGACGCCGCGTGTCGGTTGAGAAGGATTAATTTCAAGTCAGAGTATCGCTGAAGCCAGGTGGCGAATAATGCCATTTTCAGGGGGTCAGGGGAACCAAAGTCCGGCACCGAAAGGGCCTTTTACACATCTTTTTGGACAGGCCGTAGACAGGTCCAAACGCACTGTGAGTCGGTCTAGGCACGATATGCTCAGGCGTATAAGCAGTGCAGTGAGGATGCCGCTGGAGTGCGCCTGTGGTTCAGGCCAACTGCAGGTCCTGCGGGAGAGCCCAGTCCAGCGGCGCGTCGGCCTCATCCTCAAAGGTGACCCACTCCCAGCTTTGAGGATGATCAAATAGCGCACGCACGAGACGATTGTTGAGCGCATGGCCAGACTTGATGCCTTCGTATTCTGCGAGGAGCTGATGCCCCGCCAGATACAAATCACCCATGGCATCCAACATCTTGTGTTTCACAAACTCGTCGTCGTAGCGCAGGCCACCATCATTGAGGATGCGATAGTCATCAATGACGATTGCGTTATCTACGCTGCCGCCGCGGGCCAGCCCGCGCGAGCGCATGTATTCAAACTCGTGGACGAAGCCAAAGGTTCTTGCGCGGCTGATTTCGCGCACAAACGCCTCGCTACTGATGTCCAGTGTGGCCCGCCCTGACTGTTCCCGGAAAACGGGATGATCAAAGTCGATGGCAAAGGTGACTCTGAAACCGTCATAAGGCTTTAGCGTTGCGGTTTTATCACCGTCGCTGACAGTGATGGCCTCAGTGACCCGAATAAAGCGTTTGGCTTCTTGCTGTTCTTCGATGCCGGCCGATTGCAGCAGGTAGACAAAAGGCCCCGCAGAGCCGTCCATGATCGGCACTTCCGCCGAATCCATATCGATGTAGGCATTATCGATGCCCAGACCGCAGAAGGCCGACAACAGATGCTCTACCGTGGTGACTCTGGCCTCGCCTGACCCCAGGCTGGTGGACAGATCCGTCTCATCGACCCAGTCCGCCCGGGCGGGGATGTCCCGGACCGGACTCAGGTCGGTGCGACGAAACACGATACCGGTGTCCGCTGGTGCCGGACAGAGCATCATGCCCACCTTATTGCCGGAGTGAAGCCCCACGCCGGTCGATTTAATCGACTCCCGCAGGGTGCGTTGCCGCAGCATAGTTATCCCCTCTGATCAGGGGGGACATTACTAGGCCCGGCTACCGCAATCCAGCACTCCTGGCCCGACTATTTACGCCAATCGACGCTTTACAGCGTCTCAGTCGAACAACGTGTCAGTCGGCCTGACGGCGCAAAAAGGCGGGAACATCGAATAACTGCTCATCGAGATCCTCGTCTAATTTGACGGCAGCCTGCCCGTCCACTGTCGCAGTGGCCTGACGGCGCCTACCGGGAGGCAGATCGTAGTCCTCATAGTCGGCGCCGGATGTCGCGGGACGCGCCGCCACCGTGGGCTCTACCGCAGTCAGGGTCGGACGCGCCTCGGCACTGCGAAGCCCCGTCGCCACCACGGTCACCTTGAGGCTGTCAGTCATGTCCGGGTCGATCACCGTGCCAACAACCACCGTGGCGTCCTCAGAAGCGATGTCCTCTATCGTGGCGCCCACCTCGGAGAACTCACCGAGAGAGAGATCCAGACCGGCGGTAATGTTAACCAAAATGCCGCGCGCGCCGCTGAGATCAATGTCATCCAACAACGGACTGTTAATCGCGCGCTCGGCGGCCTCCCTAGCGCGGTTTTCGCCGCTGGCGCTGCCCGTGCCCATCATCGCGGATCCCATTTCTGACATCACGGTGCGAACGTCGGCAAAGTCAACGTTGACCAGCCCCGGCCGGATGATCAGATCGGCAATACCCTGAACCGCACCCAACAGGACGTCATTGGCTTCCTTGAAGGCATCGAGCAATGTGGTGTTGGAACCCAGCACCTCCAACAGCTTCTCATTAGGAATCGTGATCAGGGAATCGCAGTGCTGCGCGATCTCTGACAGCCCCTCTTCCGCGGTATTGACCCGCTTCTTGCCCTCGAAACTGAACGGTCGGGTGACCACTGCGACAGTAAGAATACCGAGTTCCCTGGCCACTTCGGCGACGATCGGCGCAGCACCTGTGCCGGTGCCGCCGCCCATGCCCGCCGTCACGAATACCATGTCCGCTCCGTGCAGGGCATCTGCGATCCGATCACGATCCTCAAGTGCCGCCGCTCGCCCCACCTCGGGGTTGGCACCGGCTCCCAGGCCTTTCGTGATGCCTGCGCCCAACTGCAGAACCGTTTTCGAGCTGATATCCGAAAGGGCCTGCGCGTCAGTATTGGCGCAAATAAAATCCACGCCGTCGACCTGATGATCGATCATGTGACGAACGGCGTTACCGCCACCGCCACCGACACCGATCACTTTGATCACGGCACTTTGTGGTGCACTGTCTACTAGTTCAAACATCTTACTCTCCCCTTTTTAAAAAGCTCCAAACCGCAGAGCTCTGCCAAAAATCGTTGTCCTGAAAATTTAAAAATGCCGCGCAAACCACGCTTTCACGCGACCTGCGAAACTGATGCCTTCTGACTCCACTTCGTGGCGCACCCGCGCGCCATCCCGGGTCTCTTCTGCGCCATAAAGCAGCAGGCCCACCGCCGTCGCATAGATCGGGTTACGGATAATGTCGTGCAGGCCGCGCGCATATTGCGGTGCCCCCACTCTGACCGGCATGTGGAAGATCTCCTCCGCGAGATCTACCGCGCCTTCCATTTTTGAGGTACCGCCTGTAAGCACCACGCCGGCGGGTATCAATTCTTCGT
>JAAEZV010000059.1 GCA_018222695.1 Gammaproteobacteria bacterium | reverse complement strand
ACTCCAGGCCGCGCCCCTAGACGTGCCAGCGGGCAGCTTCCGCGCTGGAGATCAGCAGCTGTTGGTCCGTGCTGACGCCGCGGTGACCAGCGAAGAGGACATTGCATCACTCATTATTCGCGATGAGATTCGCATCGGTCAGGTGGCAAAAGTCGCTTTCTCCCCCGAGGACGCCACCAGTTTTGTGCGGCTCAACGGCGAGCGCATCGTGGGCATCAGCGTCATACGCCAGGCGGGCTCCAACACCGTGCGCATTGCCGACGGGGTCCGTGCTGCGGTGGCGGACATTAATACTCGAATAGAGGGGGTGGACCTTCGGATCAGTTCTGATGACTCGATTTTTATTCGAGGCTCGGTCAAAGAAGTCGTCACAACGCTGCTCATTTCTATTCTGGTAGTGATTGGCACCATCCGGTTATTTACGGGCTCGATGCGCCTGACGCTGATCCCTGCGATAGCCATTCCCATCTCTCTGCTCGGCACGCTGGCGGCTAGCTGGATGCTGGGTTTCTCAATCAACATCCTGACGCTGCTAGCACTGGTGCTCGCAGCAGGGCTGATTGTTGATGACACCATCGTGGTGCTGGAAAGCGTGCAGCGCAAGCGGGCTGAGGGGACCGGCCCCAGTGCCGCCGCCGTAGTGGGCACGCGCAAAGTGTTTTTTGCGGTGATCGCCACCACCGTCGTCCTGATCGCGGTGTTTGTTCCCATCGCTTTCCTGCCCGGCACCGCTGGCAGGCTCTTTCAAGAGTTCGGTCTGGTACTCGCGGTTGCGGTCGCGATCTCTTCTTTTGTCGCACTGAGCCTAGTCCCTGCCGTGATGGCGCGGCTCCCTGCCTCCGCACCCCGACAGCGCAGAGTCAGCGACTGGGGCAATCGACTGGCGCAGTCATACCATGCATCTCTTAAGACGGTGCTCAGCGCACCCCGCCGCACGGCATCGATCTGTGTACTAGCCGCGGCCAGCGCTGCAGGGCTTTACACCCTGCTTGATCAGGAACTGTTGCCGGCAGAGGACCGCGGCACCATTTACCTGTTTGCCAAAGGTCCCGACGGCGTGGGCCTGAACTACACCGAGCGGCAGGCGGACCGCATGGAAAATATCCTCATACCGCTTTTGGAGCGGGGTGAAATCACCGCGCTTTTCACTGTGGTAGGGCGCTGGGACCCCAACAACGTATTCATGCTGGCCAAGCTCGCCGACTGGAGGGAGCGGGAGCGCAGCCAGCAGGAAATCGCCGCCGACCTGAAACCGCTATTTGCCGATCTACCGGGCGTCACAACACGCATCTTCAGCGCCAACTCGCTGAACCTGAGGGGTGCATCGAGCGGCGGCCTGAGTGTGGCGCTCCTCGGCACAGACTACGACGAGATCTATGCCGCAGCCCGGGAATACACCGAACAAATTCGGTCGCAACTGGACTCGGTGAGCCGCCCCCGTATCGGCTATGCCCCCTCGCAACCGCAGCTGTCGGTTGAGATCGATCGTGAGCGGGCCTCCGACCTCAAGATTCCCCTAGAAGATGTGGCGCAAACGCTGCGCGTGATGGTGGACGGTGCGCGCATTGTCGACTTGAACGCCGATGACCAGACCGTACCGATTATTCTGGAAGCCGGTTCAGACAAAATTCGCGACCCCAGCGATTTGGTGAACCTGTATGTGCGCACCCAATCGGGTGCACTGGTGCCGCTGTCGAGTATTGTGCGTTTGGACGAGCGCGGTGTGGCCAGCCAACTGGACCGGCGCGAGCAGCGGCGCGCCATCGAGATCGATGTCGAGATTCAACCCGGCTTCGCGATGCAAACCGCGGTCGATGATATGTTTGAGCTCGCTGACGAAATACTGCCCAACAGCGTGACCCTGATCACCCGGGGCGAGGCCGCGGCGCTCGCGGAAACCAACCGTGAGACCCTGATCACCTATGGCTTTGCTCTGCTCATCGTTTTTCTGGTGCTGGTCGCGCAGTTCGAAGGCGTGACCTCAGCGTTAGTGATTATGGCGATCGTGCCCTTCGGACTGGCGGCGGCAATATGCGCCCTATTCCTGACTGGCACCTCACTCAACATCTACTCTCAGGTGGGATTGGTGATGCTCATCGGTCTCATCGCCAAAAACGGCATCCTCTTGGTGGAGTTTGCGGATCAACTCCGTGACCAGGGCTTTGCGGTGCGTGAGGCGATCGAGGAAGCGGCGCGCATCCGTCTCCGCCCGATTGTGATGACGCTGGTGTCAACGGTACTAGGTGCTTTGCCCTTGATACTGGCCTCGGGTCCGGGCTCTGAGGCCCGCTCTGCAGTGGGCTGGGTGGTGTTTGGCGGCATGGGTCTTGCCACATTCTTTACCCTGTACCTCACTCCCGTAGCCTATCTCGGCATTGCCCGCTTCGCCAAAGCGCGGGCCGCTTCGGGCAAGCGGTTACATCAGGAGTTGGCACAGAAAGGTCTGTAGGACTAACCGTCGCGCTCGGCGCTGGTCATGAAGTGGCTGTCGCTCAATCCTGAATGAGAAGACCCCAGCCTTCAGTTTGGACTGCAGCAAAGCGCTTGGATGAGACTTTCGTTGCGGGTTATCGCGACAACAGATCGAAGTCGTAATTCACGATAATCCGAAAGTCGAACAGGTCATCTGCGCCCGGGTAGTCATCGTCCTGGTGGACCCATGCGGCGCGGAGCCGCACCCAAACCTTCTCTGACCAACCCTCGTTGAGTCGCCAATCCACCGTCAAATCGAATTCAGAGGCATCGGGTGAGGCGTTGGGGCCAGAATCCGGTGTGTCACCCCACACCATGTTGGCAAAAAAGCTTAACTTGCCGGGCCCTATCTGGCCCAGGTCTCGGGAGTAACCAAGGCTGAAGGCATCTTCGTCTGCTCGGTCGAAGTCGTTGATGATGATGGAGAGGTAATTGGCAGGGTTTCCGTAGGGCTTTTTGATGTCACCGCCATCGTCGGTTCGGCTGGCCCCGACACGAAACTTGTTGTCACCCGACACCAACTCTAACCGTGTCGAAATAAGGTGGGTTTTGAAGTCGCCAATGAGCTCTTCGCCGATGCTACTTTGCTGCGTGTAGGAGACATCAGCCCACAGGCTGAGATCTTCCGAGAACTCGAGGCGTTTTTCAGCTTTAGCGAACGTGGTGTGGAACAGATCCGGGGTTCTCTGGTGAATCAGACCGTAAACCGATTGATCCGGCATGCGGTAACGAAAACCCCAGAAGGTCAAACCCTTATCGGTGTCCTCTGCCCCGGCGGCCTCCGACATGGGGGTAAATTCGTCACTGTCTTTATATTTAATGGAGTCGACGTATCCCGCCATATAAGCCAAACCGTCACCGGGTTTGTTGCCGATGGTTACCGCGTTGAACGTATTGGGGATCATGCGCAGATCGTGCTTACCCATATAGGGCAAGTCGATGGACTGGCGACCGATGTGCACCCCATGATCGCCCCCCAGACGTACCGTCGCGTAAGCCTCACTGAAGACTGTAAAAGCCTCCGGGCCGGGCTTAAATAGTTGGGTACCGTCTTTATCAGACGGGCCATAGAGTTTTTGCGAGGTCGAGACAGTGGCACCAAATCGAATGCGGTCTTCCCACCATCCAGATCGAAACTCCAGCCCGCCACCGAGGGCCCATCCCGCCCGTGTATTGGCTACGTCGTAGTCACGATATAAATAATAGGTTCGCGGCTTCAGCACCAGTTCGGCGCCATCGAGCAACCACTGTGATCTTTCCGATGCAGATTCTGTGCCGACTGGCTCCAGGATGGCGTGCTGATTTGGCTCCTCGTCCTCTTCCCTCAGTTCTGCGGAATCCGTTTGTGCCCATGCGATGCCCGGCAGCACAAGGCAAATCAGCGCGCCACCCAGCCAGCGAGGCCAAACTCGGGGAAGTTCGCATGGATCAGCAGCCGTAGCAGCGATACGCAGTAAGTGAGCAGTCATTCGTGTGGGCAAGCCGCCATTGGGAGCAGACCGATCATAAACGCAACCAAGAGGAGCGCTCCTTCTCACCGCTGACAAAGCCGCGGCGCCTCGTAAGGTAAATCCATCAGCTCAAAATAATTCTGGCCCAGAGCAATATTGCGAAACGCCTCATCGTCGAGTACGCGCAACGCGCGGCTTGTTACCTCAAGCTCGTGTGCGTAGTTCTCCCAGGTTTTAGAGGCTGCCGCGACAAAGTCAGACCCGGGAAGAATGCGAGTGGAATACTGATTGAAAAATGGTATGAAAATCTCCCCCCAGCGATGATAGGCGTTATAGATCACGTCCCAGGAAATATCGAGGTAGAGATTGGGATATTGATCCAAATGCTCGCTCATTAAGCGTACATGCTCACGCGCATCCATGGTGGTCAGTTCCTTGGACAGACCCATGTGTGCCCAAACGATTTTATTATCGGGGTAGCTTGCGAGCGCATGATCCATCAGGTGCAGAAATTTCGTTGGCTCAGCATCATTGCCAAGATCAGAGTGAATGGTGACCGGCACGCCTCGCTCACGGAAAATCCTCATGAAGTCGGCCCAGCCAGCGATGCTCTCTATCGAAGCAGGCTCAGCATTATTGCCGAGAAGCGCCTGCTTCATCATGTTCAGCTCGCCAGACCAAGTAAACATGCCCGGAAACTCATCATCATAAAGGGCTATCGTTTCCGCTGCGCGCTCCGCATGCGCCAGGTCGATGAAGGTCATGGATAGCGTGATATGGATTTTATCGGGGTCGTGCGCCGCTTTTTCCAATCCGTTTACAAAGTCGTTTTTGATGCTCGGAATCGCCGAGACACCGGGGCAGTCCAAGTAATAGGAGCAGTTAGCGTCCAGCTCCAGCACCTGTCCGATACCAAAGTAATTCACGAACCTGACGCCAAGCCGATCGAAGGTTTCCCATAGCATCTGTGCGTCCATGGCGGGCCCGCCAAAGGGCTTGGGGTGAAAGTGCGAGTCCACGACGGCCGTGTAGGGTTGCGTGGCGCGGTCAAAGCAATACTCGGGGGTCTCACCCGGCCTGAAGTTGGCCAGCGTGTGGTCTGGTGGAGGCAGCTTGCGCCAGTCGAGTTCAGCAACAGGCTGATAACCAGTCGGCGACTCGAAGGAAGATGGGGTCACCGTTGTGCTGGCACAACCAGATAATGTTAACGCGACCGCCCACATAACGCCCCGCTTGGTTCTCATCACACGTCTCCCCACTCCCCGAATTGCGCCTGGACCAATGATGAACGAACACCACCAGTGTCGCACCATACATTTTGCAACGAGCATTGTCGGTGCTCGGCTGCTCAAGGTGAATCGCATTAGGTGACGCCAAGGCCATAAACCGGGAAAATTTAACCTAAGTAAAACCCGTGAACCCCGATCAAGTTGCGCCGTTTTTCTCCCTCGTGCGAAAGATGACAGTGCCCCCAGATTAACTTGACCCCGTGGTGTAATTCACCGATGGTCGGGACTCACCGTTGTAAACACTGAACAAGGCACAGCGCTATGGAGCTCCTCGACGGCACACTCAAGCTTGATACCTTCCTCACCGTGACGTTGGGCATCGTGGTGCTCTTTATCGGTAAGCAACTGAACCAGGTAGTGCCCGCGTTCCGCGAGTTCAGCATCCCGGAGCCTGTGACCGGCGGGTTGCTGGTGTGCATTCTGTTCACACTCATTTACGCGGTCACCGGAGTCGGTGTGGAGTTCAACCTCGGGGCGCGTGATGTGCTGCTGGTGTATTTCTTCACCACCATCGGCATCAATGCGAGCTTTAGTGACCTGCTGGGCGGCGGCAAGCCGCTCGTCATTCTATTAGCCGCCACCGTCGTGTTTATGGTGCTGCAGAATTTCACGGGCATTGGTGTCGCCTCGGCATTGGGTCTCGAGCCTGCAGTAGGACTCTTGGGTGGCACTGTGTCACTGATTGGCGGTCACGGTACCTCCATCGCTTGGGCACCGGTATTCGCGGAGAAATACGGCATCAGTGGCGCGGCCGAAATCGGTATTGCCTGCGCGACCTTTGGGCTGGTGCTGGCGAGTCTCATGGGCGGCCCGATTGCCAAGTTCCTGATCAGCCGGCACGACCTCAAGTCCGAAGTCGAAGAAACACTCGACATTGGCGTTAAGCAGGAAGACCGGGGCATGGATATTCATTACATGGACGTGCTCGACGCCATTCTGTCGATTCACATTTGCGTGATCATCGGCGTGCTCTTGGACGAGGGACTCGAAGCTGCAGGCGTTCAACTTCCCCTGTTCGTCAGCTGCCTCTTTGCCGGGATTGTGATGAGCAATCTGCGCCCAAAAGCGCTACCCCGCATTACCGGGACCTCTTGGCCTTCGCGGACACCCGCAATCGCTCTGATCGCTGATGTCTCACTCGGTACGTTCCTCGCCATGTCGCTGATGAGCATGAAGCTATGGGAACTCGCCAGCCTCGCAGGCCCTCTGGTACTGATTCTCGGCGCCCAGGTGTTGGTGGCAGCCACTTTTATTGTGTTCGTCGTATTTCGGCTAATGGGCAAGAATTACGAGGCAGCGGTGGTCTCTGCAGGTTTCGGTGGCTTCTCGATGGGCGCCACACCCACGGCCATGGCCAACATGTCTGCCGTCACCAAGCGATATGGGGCCTGCCACGAGGCATTTATTATCGTACCGTTGGTCGGCGCATTCTTTATCGACATTGCCAATGTGATCATCATCCAGCAGCTGCTCTCCTGGATCGGCTAAGTCGTCGCGAGCGCTATCAGAAACATCGCAGAGATCACTTAGGCAATGCAGCGCAGCAAGTGGCAGCGCGCACAGATCATCGTCTCGCTCATTTTTGCGGGCGAGGCGATTTTTACCCTCCCCTATCACGTCACCCGCTTTTTTCGTCCGACCTTTCTTGAAGTATTCGACCTTACAGCGACCGAACTTGGCGTGGCACAAAGCGCTTACGGCTTCATTGCCATGGCCGCTTACTTTTTTGGCGGACCACTGGCGGACCGATTCGAGCCCCGCAAACTGCTCTCGGTTTCGCTCTGGGCCACCGCACTGGGCGGCCTCTATTTAGCTACTTTCCCCGACGTCACCGGCGTGATGCTGGTGTGGGGCTTTTTCGGGCTGACCAACATCCTATTGTTTTGGGCGGCGCTGATTAAAGTGACCCGCACCTGGGGCGGCGATGATCAACAGGGCCTTGCATACGGACTACTGGATGGCGGCAGGGGTTTATTAGCTGCCGTATTGGCATCGCTAGGTGTCTTTGCATTTTCGGTAGCGTTCCCACTGGGCTACGACGCCGCGACGCTTGATCAAAAAGGGGCTGTGCTACGGCAGGTGATTTATGGCTATACGGCGGTCACGGCCGCGGTCGGGGTGCTGGTGTGGTTCACGCTACGCGGCCTCGATGGCGGAGCCAACGATACTCAAAGTGCCTCCAGCGGTGACTTTTTCCGGCAGATCAAAGCAGTGATCAAGCTACGTGTGGTGTGGTTGCAGACAACGGTGCTGGTGTGTGCCTACACCAGCTACAAGGCGTTTGATCAGTACGCGCTGTTTGCTGTGCGTGGCCATGGCATTGATGAGATCGACGCGGCACAGATTGTGGCGACCGGGGCCTGGACCCGCCCCATCGCGGCGCTGGCACTCGGCCTTCTGGGGGACCGGTTCGGTATCTCGCGCATGGCGCTGGTGTGTTTTGTACTGCTGATTATCAGCCATTCGCTGTTTGCCTTTACCGGCACGGCGCTCGGCACCTTGTCGATGATTTTGCTGAATACGCTGGTGACCGGCATCGCCATCTTCGGGTTGCGCGGGCTGTATTTTGGCTTACTGGAGGAAGGCCAAATACCGCTTGCTGTGACCGGCACCGCAGTGGGTCTGGTATCCGTGATCGGGTATACGCCTGATGTGTACATTGCCGCTGTCGCAGGCTACTTGATTGATCAGAACCCGGGACTCGCGGGCTTCCAGCATCTGTTCACGCTTTTGCTTGGGTTTTCGGTTGTTGGCGCGATCGCAGCCATCGCATTTGAGCGTCAGGCGCGCGCACCGTCAGTGACAGCCGGCGTCAACTCGCGATAAAAAAATAGACGGTCATACCAGCAGCCACCACAATGATGGCCCGGCGCACCAAACGCTGACTCACCACTCTCACCGCACTCGCGGCCGCATACCCTCCGATCAACGTGCCGATGAGCACGATCGCGCCCTCTCTCCAGGCGATGAGGTCACCAACGCCGAACATCACGATCGCCAAAATGGATACCAGCGCCGAAACCAGCAGCTTCAGCCCATTCATCAAATGGATATCCTGGTAACCGGCAAGCGTGAAGTAACCCAGCAGGATGATGCCCAAGCCAGCGTTAAAAAAACCGCCGTAGGTGCAGACCATCAGTAGCAGTAGGGCCAGCAATACACCACCCAGCGCCGAAAGCGACTGCTTGCCCTCAAAGCGGCGTCGCAAAGCCACCTGCAAAGGGTCGCCCCATACCAACAGCACGGTAGCCAACAGCAGTAACCAGGGAATCGCG